>JALORT010000323.1 GCA_025458755.1 Methylotetracoccus sp. | reverse complement strand
CCGAGTTCGAGATTGCCGCCTTCGCCGAGAAACGCGTTGGAAAGAAAGTCGCCGTCGCCGATGACGACGATCCGTTGCGCCGGAGATTTCTTCTCATCGACCGCGGCGTCCTCATCGCTCGGCGTTTTCTGCTCCGTCTTCGCGTTGCCCGCTTTCGGTGGGGCTTCCTGCTTGACCGTCCTTGTGAGTGCGAAGCCGATGTGCAGCGGACCCTGTTTTTCGCCCTTGGCCGCATCGAATTGAATCTTGCCTTCGATCGCTCCGGTTTCGGTCCAGGACCGCGGCAGCGTGCTCAGGATGGGGTCATACTCGAACTCACCCTCGCCCTGAATGGCCTTTTCCATTGCCGCGGCTCCAGGGAAGATCGTCAGCTTCTGGAACTGCGAAGTGACGGCATGTGGGGTGTATTCCGCGACCAGCGCGAACGTTGGATCGCTGATACCGAAGAGCTGCGTCGACGCGTCGACCACGGTCCCCGGCAGAAACTTGAGACCTAACTGCTGGGCGATCGGCGCCATGCTGCCCACGTCGCCGGGATCGGCCAGCCAGAGTAGATTGCCGCCCTTCTTCAGGTAATCCTGCAGCAAAGCGATTTCCCCGGCCAGTAGCTTGGTCTTTGGACCGGCGATGACCAATACCGAGGTGTTGTGCGGAATCGAGGGAGTAGCGGCCAGGTTTAGTCCCGTGACCGTGATCCCTTTTCGGCTGAGTTCCTCGCCAAACTGGCTCAAATCATGATCCGCGCGCCCGCTAGGCGAGCGTTCGCCGTGGCCTTCGAGGAAGACGATCTTCTGCTCCTTGGCGAGCGCCAACCGCTGTAGCGCGTTGGTCAACGCCGTCTCGCTGGCTTGCTGGATTTTTTCACTGCGGCCCTCGTACTCCACGAACAGTTCACCGTCCACGGTGATGCCGAGTTCGCGCACCTTGTCGGGTTGGGTGTCCGGATTGACGTAGGTCAGTGTGATGTCTTTCTTGTGCCTCAGGAAACGCCCGATCTGATCGTCGATTTGCTCCCTGAGTTGCCGATTTTCGCGTGCATAGGCGGTGATCCGGACTGGACTCTCGAGCAGATCCAGCACTTTTCTGCTGGCGTCGGACAGCGTGTGGCGCGCGCCGGCAGTCCAGTCGAACTGCGTCGAGTAGCGGGTGCTCAGCCAGCCCAGGAGGCCTACGATGACCAGAAACAATAAACTGAACGCGAGATTCTGCAGGCGAATCTCGAGGTGTATCTTGCGGCTGATCTTCATTTTTGGAGGCGGTCGTTATCCAGTCGGTGCACGCTGAGGACCAGAAAGGTGACGATCAGCAGCACGAAGTAAATCAAGTCGGTCGTACTGATCAGCCCTTTCAACAGTTTTTCATAGTGGCGCAGCAGAGAAAGGTATTCCAGCACGCCGCTTGCCGATTGCGCGGCGTTGCCGCTCCAGTCGATGATCCACAACAGCAGCAGGACGCCGAAGGTGCTCACGGCGGCGACCGTGGGTTGACCGGCGAGCGCCGAAATGTAGAGACCCAATGACGCGAAGCCGCCCAGCAGCAGGGTCAGGCCGAGCACACACGCAGCGAGTTTGCCGAGATCGATGGCGGTCGCGGCCAAAAGAGACAACGGCATCAGTGCGATCATCAGCACCATGATCAGTAGAAAGCCCAGGACGCCGAGGTACTTCCCGACGATGATTTCGGTCATCGAGACCGGGGCGGAGAACAACAAACTCAGCGTGCGGTTGCGGCGCTCTTCGCTGATCAGGCGCATGGTGAGCAGTGGCGTGACCAGCAGCAGGATCACGCCGGCATTGCCGAACAACGGCGCGACGACCAGATCGGTGACGCCGGGCGCATCGTCCATGCCCGCCATCCGCGGCTGCATCATCAGAAACCAGTCGATCTGCGCTAAAAACATGTACGCCAGGATGATCTGGATCACCCCCAGGATCGACCAGGCCAGCGGCGACAGGAACAGCGTCTTGAGTTCGCGTCCCGCGATCGTTAGCGCCATCATACGGTGGCCTCCGCGTGCGGCAGCGCCTGCTGGGTGATGTCGATGAAAATTTGTTCCATGGTGCGCCGTTCCGGAATCAGTTGGAGTAGCCCCCAGCCGCTGGCGACGGCGATCTCGGCGAGATGTTCCGCGGGGTTGATGTTCTTGTCGTGGAAGATGCGCCACCGATTCTCGTCGAGCGGTTCGACTGAATGCACACCAGGCAGCGCTTCCATGAGGGTGGCATCGACCGGGTTCCGCGTGGCCAGCACGATGCTGGATGCCCGCATCTGCTGTTCCAGGCCTTGGATCGTATCTTTCAGCACCAACTGTCCATGATGAATGATCTGTACGTGGGTGCAGGATTCCTGCACTTCGGGCAGGATATGGGTCGACAGGATCACGCCGTGCTCCTTGCCGAGTTCACGGATCAATTCACGGATTTCCCGAATCTGGATCGGATCGAGGCCGACCGTCGGCTCATCGAGAATGATCACCGCCGGGATGTGCAAAATGGCCTGTGCGATACCGACGCGCTGCTGGTACCCCTTCGACAAATTACCGATCAACCGGTCGCCGGCATCTTCCAAACCGCAGCGCTCCTTCGCCTGATCGACGGCTTGCTTGACTCGGGGCCGTGCAATCCCGTGCAGCTTGGCACAGTAAGCCAGGAATTCGTCGACGTTCAATTCCCGGTACAGCGGGGGAACTTCCGGAAGGTACCCCAATTCCCGCTTGGCTTCTTTCGGCCGGTCGAGCACATCGATCCCGTTTATCAGAATCTGGCCGGACGTCGGCGCGAGGTTCCCGCAGATCATCTGCATCGTCGATGTCTTACCCGCACCGTTCGGGCCCAGGAAGCCGAGGATTTCGCCTTTTTCCAAGGTGAAAGTAACATCCTCCACGGCACAGTGGTCGCCGTAGAAGCGGTAAAGTTGTTCGACTTGGACTAAATTGGTCATGGCGCGCGTAAGATACAAAAAGAAGCCGGAGAATCATAGCGGAAGGGGTCGTCCCGATGTGAGTCTTAACCCGCTTGGCCCGCCAGGTCACCAGCGCTGGGGCCACGTGAGAGGCTGTACGAACTGAACCAAGACGTTCACCGTGAGCGCTGACGGGGTGGCCGGATCCTTCGCCCGAAGTCGGTACACCTCGGCATTGGTGACGAGGATCACGCCCAGCGAAACCACATACGCCAGAAGGAGAGCGCGCTGCTCCGCCGGCCCAAACACGGGGTGTGTCCGGAGGATGAAATGCACGGGGGCGCCGATGAGCAGCAGCAGCCACACCGGCGTCGCGACGATCGCTAAGGTCATACCGAGCGCCTGGTGAAACAAGGCGACGCCGTAGACGATCTCCGTCAGGCCAGCGCTCATGGCCTGCGACAACGCCAGATAGAGCCAGACATTCCCCAGCGAAAACCAGAGCCGCCGCGACAGGTACCAGCGGCCGGACATTTCGGTCAGCTGCTGCGATACCAGAAAAGCCACGATTGTGAGCAGGCAAGCAGTGACACCCAGTGCCAGCGACGTTTCGATGGGCGCGAATTCAACCCGGTAATCGATCGTCTCCCCGGGATGCAGTGAGCCATACAGCGAAAGCGAGAAGCTTGCGGAGAAGAACAGGGTCGACAGAGCGAGTCCGGCGATCGTGAGCCGGTTCTGCACGAACGAGATCTTGGGCGCCTCGGGGGCGAGGAATCCAGTCACGCCCTTGG
>JALORT010000023.1 GCA_025458755.1 Methylotetracoccus sp. | reverse complement strand
AAGAATTCCGGCAAGAGGACTGCCCGATGCCGATTCGGCTTGGCTCCTCGGACCTCTCCGCTTCGACCTCGTGTGCCGCATCCCCCTCATTCCGCCGCCTCGGCAGTCGCAACCAACCTCTGATCATCATCAACCAGAACGGGAGACATTTATGTCCATAAAAATTGCCATCAACGGGTACGGCCGCATCGGCCGCAACATCCTGCGCGCGATCTACGAAAACAACAGGGAATCCGAGTTTCAAATCGTCGCGATCAACGATCTCGGTGATGCCAATACCAACGCCCATTTGACGAAGTACGACACGGTACATGGCCGCTTCGCCGCCGATGTGTCGGTGGACGGAGACTTCATGATCGTCAATGGCGACAAGATTCACGTGCTCGCCGAACGCGATCCGTCCAAGCTGCCCTGGGCGTCACTGGGTGTCGACGTCGTGCACGAATGCACCGGCATCTTCAACTCCAAGGCCAAAGCGTCGGCGCATCTCGCCGCCGGCGCAAAAAAGGTGATTCTCTCTGCACCCGGCGGTTCGGACGTCGATGCCACGATTGTGTACGGCGTGAACGACGGCACGTTGAAAGCCAGCGATACCGTGATTTCGAATGCCTCGTGTACGACCAACTGTCTGGCCCCGCTGGTGAAGCCGCTGCATGACAGGATCGGCCTGGTCAGCGGACTGATGACCACGATTCACTCCTACACCAACGACCAGGTCCTGACCGACGTGTACCACAAAGACCTGCGCCGCGCCCGGGCCGCCACCATGTCGATGATTCCGACCAAGACCGGCGCCGCCGCGGCGGTGGGATTGGTGCTGCCGGAATTAAACGGCAAGCTGGACGGCTTTGCTGTCCGGGTGCCGACGATCAATGTTTCGCTGGTCGACCTGGTGTTCGTGGCCGCGCGTCCGACCAACAAGGATGAAGTCAACGGCATCTTAAAGTCGGCATCCGAGACCGACTTGAAAGGTATCCTGGAATACAATTCGCTGCCTCTGGTGTCGGTGGATTTCAACCACTCCAACGCGTCTTCGGTATTTGACTCGACGCTGACCAAAGTCAGCGCCGACGGAACCTTGGTGAAGGTTCTGGCCTGGTACGACAACGAGTGGGGTTTTTCCAATCGGATGTTGGACACGACCATCGCCTTGGTGAAGGCGGCTTGAGCCACCCATGACCAGTATCCGCCGGACCAAGATACTCGCCACTCTGGGACCCTCCACGGACGATCCAGAGGTACTCCGCTCGGTGCTCGCCGCGGGAGTCGACACCGTGCGGCTCAACTTTTCCCACGGCACTAAAGAGGAGCATCGCGCAAGGGCGGAACTCGTGCGCGGTATCGCTCGAGATCTGGAACGTCATATCGCGATCCTGGCGGATCTGCAGGGACCCAAGATCCGAATCGCGCGTTTCCGAGACAACCGCAAGGTGCTATTGGAGGAGAATGCGCGATTCGACATCGATCCTTCGTTTCCGGCCGATGACGGTGATGAACATCAGGTCGGCTGCAGCTACCAGGCGCTGCCTGTTGATGTCGTCGCCGGAGATCACCTGCTGCTGAACGACGGTCTGATCGAACTACGCGTGGAAGCCGTCGAGGGCACGCGCGTCTGCTGCACGGTCGTAATCGGCGGCGAGCTGTCCAATCACAAGGGAATCAACAAGAAGGGCGGTGGCCTGTCCGCGGCTGCACTGACCGACAAGGACAAGGAGGACCTGCTCACTGCGGTCGAACTCGGCGCCGATTTTCTCGCCATTTCGTTTCCGCGCAGTGCGGACGACATTCGGGAGGCACGTCGCCTACTCAAGCAAGCGGGCAGCGATGCCGCGATCGTGGCCAAGATCGAGCGCGCCGAGGCGCTGAATAAAGGCGTGATCGAGGAAATCATCGACGCGTCGGAAGCCATCATGGTGGCACGCGGCGATCTCGGTGTCGAAATCGGCGATGCCCAACTGCCGTGGGTACAGAAGGACCTGATCAAGATGGCGCGGGCACGGAACCGCATCGTGATCACCGCCACGCAAATGATGGAGTCGATGATTTACAACCCACAGCCGACTCGGGCCGAAGTGTTCGATGTGGCGAATGCAGTCATCGACGGCACCGACGCGGTCATGCTGTCGGCCGAAACGGCCAGCGGCAAGTTTCCCGACCGCGCCGTGGCAGCGATGCATCGCGTGTGCCTCGAAGCGGAGAAACACCCGAGGGCGCGGGAGTCGGACCACCGGATGGACGAACGGTTCGAACGCATCGACGAAGCCATTGCAATGTCGGCGATGTACATCGCCAATCATCTCAAGGTCCGTGCGATCGGCGCGTTGACTGAAACGGGCTCGACACCGCTGTGGATGTCGCGCATCAGTTCGGGCATTCCGATCTTTGCGCTGACGCCGCACGAGAAAATCTGCCGGAAGCTGACACTCTACCGCGGCGTTTACCCGATCACGTTCCGTCACCAGATCTCGGACCACGCCGTGTTGAACAAGGCGATCGTCGAGGAGTTCCTGAAGCGCCGCCTGGTGAAACTCGAGGACCTGGTCATCCTCACCAAGGGCGATCTGACGGGCGTGAAAGGCGGCACCAACGCATTGAAGATTTCGCGCGTCAACGACGTTCTTACCGTGGCGTCCGGCGCTGTCTCATCCTGATCCATCGCTGGCACGGACCCCGCATGAAAGGTGAGTCGCTCACCCAGTTCATCATTCATGAACAGCGTAGAAATCCATCGGCAAGCGGCGACTTCACGCTGCTGCTGAATGATTTGGCCACTGCTTGCAAGGCGATCGGGCACGAGGTGAATCGTGGACCGCTGGCCGGGAATCTGGGACTCGCGGGTTCGGAGAACATCCAGGGCGAGGCGCAAAAAAAGCTGGATGTGATCACCCATGAGCTCTTCGTTCGCTCACTGGAGTGGACGGGACATCTGGCCGCGATGGCCTCGGAGGAAAGCGACGAGATCATCCAGATCCCCTCGGGCTACCCGCGAGGCAAGTATCTGATCTGTTTCGACCCGCTGGATGGATCGTCCAATATCGACGTTAATCTGTCGGTGGGCACCATCTTCTCGATCCTGCGTTGCCCGGAAGGTGCGAAGCATCCCAGCGAGGCGCATTTTCTCCAGCCCGGTCGGCACCAGATCTGTGCCGGCTTTTGCATCTACGGGCCGACGACGATCCTGGTGCTGACTACTGGCAATGGCGTGAATGGATTCACGCTGGACCGCGACATCGGGGAATTTGTGCTGACCCATCCGAACATGCGCATTCCCGCGGACACATCCGAATTTGCGATTAACATGTCCAACCGGCGTTACTGGGAACAGCCAGTACAGCGCTACGTTGAGGAATGCGTAAAAGGACGGGACGGTGGCCGAGAGAAGGACTTCAACATGCGCTGGATCGCATCGATGGTGGCTGAAATCTACCGGTTGCTGACGCGCGGCGGAATCTTCATGTATCCGGTCGACAACAAGGAACCGAACAAGCCTGGCAGGCTGCGGCTGATGTACGAAGCGAACCCAATGAGCTTCATCATCGAACAGGCCGGCGGCCTGTCATCGACCGGCCGCGAGCACATCATGGATATTTTGCCCGAAGACATCCATCAGCGTGTGCCGGTCATTCTCGGTTCCAGGAACGAGGTTCAGCGGGTGGTGTCTTATCATCTGGAGCAGAACTAGCCGAGACGCTGATGCAGCGGGCTCCTTCGGGGGAAATGGCTCCGCAAAAACTCCATTTGGTCGGTCAACACGCGGCGGCCCTGCAAATAGATATATTCGGCATGGGTCGGTGTGAACGGAATCGCCAATAACTGCAACCCGGCTTCTTCCGGTAAACGGCCCGCCTTGTGGTTGTTGCAACGCTTGCAGGCCGTGACCACATTGTTCCAGGCATCGGCGCCGCCGCGGCTGATCGGAGTAATGTGGTCGCGTGACAGCTGCGCATGACCAAATCGCTCTCCGCAGTACAGACAAAAATAGCCGTCGCGCCGAAACAGCGCAGGGTTGTTGAGCGGCGGAACGTAACCGGATTCAACCCTGTAGCCGCTGTGCGCGTGACTGACCGTCGCCAGGATCGAGTTGACCGTGATCAGGCTCCGCTGCCCCGTTCTCGCGTTGACCCCGCCCCGCAACTCGTAGAGAACGCGACCACAAGCATAGGCGACCTGATCCAGGTAATAGAGTTTGGCTGCGTCCTGGTAGCCAATCCACTCGAGCGGCATACCCGAGGCATCCGTTCGCAACACCTGTAACTGATGATACCTACGACACGGCATAACCCCTCCAAACGAAACACACTCTCTTGTCTGCTCGAGAATTAATCGAGCCCTGGCAGTAACTTCTGGTTTATACACAATGAACCCGGTCCGCTTGTCAAGTAGCCACCCCGTCCGGAAAACCCCTGACCTCGCTGGACTTTGACCATTATAAGTGGCTGTTTTTAATAAAACAGGACCATCAAGGGGAAATTGGTTTTCGTGGCGGGAATTGGATGCCCATTCCACCGTCATGGCATCCACCAGCTACTTTTCACACACAGTTATCCACAGGTCAATGGGGATAACGGCGGGGGGCTCTCCGCGTTCGTCGGTTGCCCGAGAAACGCCCTTGGCGCTCACGCGGCTTCGATCCTGTCCCGTCACCGGTGAAATTTCACACCCCTCACTCCATCCGCCCATAACAAACCAGCAAAGCGAAACATGAAGATCGATACCCCGGTCTTGCGCATCGCCTTGCCCATGCCGCTGCGAATAATCTTCGATTATCTGCCGTTGCCTGGTCAAACGCCCGAAGTGCTGCAGCCCGGTGTGCGGATTCAGGTCCCGTTCGGACGCCATACACGCGTCGGCTATCTGATCGGAGTCAGCGAGAAAACGGAGATGGATCCTTCGCGGCTCAAAACGATCCTCGCCGTATTGGACCACGCCTCTCTTTTGACACCGAAAGATGTCAAACTGCTGAAATGGGCTGCTTCCTACTACCATCATCCCTTGGGCGAGGTGATGGCCGCCGCGTTTCCGAATCTGCTCCGCACAGTGCGTCAGGCGGAGATCACCGTCGAACAGGAGCTCACACTGACGGAGGCGGGAGCAGTGCTTCCCGCCGACTCTCTGCCTGGTCATCGACGGCTGAGGTCGCTGTTCGCGTCGCTGAAGGAGGCTCCCTTCGGCCTCTCGGCGAGCAGGCTGCGCGCCATCGACCCGCGCTGGCGGAAAACCACATCTGTGCTGATCCAGCAAGGACTCGCCGAGCTCAGAGATTCCGAAAAAATCGTGGGCGGTGTGCGCAACGCGCACGGCACCCCGTTGGATACAATGCCTTCGAACCTGGACGCGGCACACGCTGCGACAAATCCACAATCTCTCAGTGGTTCGCTGCCGCCCGCGGCTGCCATGGATCTTAAGTCACCCGGGCCGATTCCATTGAACGCGGCCCAAACCGAGGCCCTGTGCGCCGTCTCCGCGGCATTTGGGCGCTACGCTGCCTTTCTGCTTGATGGTGTCACTGGCAGCGGAAAGACCGAAGTTTACCTCCGCTTGACCGAAGCTGCGTTACAGCGCGGTGAACAAGTAATGGTGCTGGTTCCGGAAATCAGCCTGACGCCCCAACTTGAAAAGAGGTTCCAGGAACGCTTCGGGGTACCCATCGGGGTCTTTCACTCGCGTCTTCGTGAAACGCAGCGTTTGGCAGCCTGGCTGCGCATCCAGAACGGCGAAACGCGGATCCTGCTCGGCACGCGCTCTGCGGTATTCGTACCTATGAGACAACTGGGACTGATCATCATCGACGAGGAGCACGACCCCTCCTTCAAACAGCAGGAAAAATTCCGCTTTTCGGCCCGCGATGTTGCGATTCAGAAAGCCCGCTATCTCGGCATCCCGGTGCTGCTCGGCTCTGCCACACCCTCGCTCGAAAGTCTCTGGAACGTCGCCCGAGGACGTTTCCGAGCCCTCGCACTTCCGGATCGTGCGGGAGGCGCGGCCACGCCCCGCTTTCATTTGCTGGATATTCGGCATCAGCGGCTGCAGCAGGGCCTCTCATCGTACCTGATCGATTTAATCCGGAGGACGTTGGAGCGGCGCGAGCAAGTGCTGCTGTTTCTGAACCGTCGCGGCTATGCCCCCACCTTGATCTGCCACGACTGCGGCTGGGTGGCTCCCTGTTCGCGCTGCGATGCCCGTCTGGTGGTCCATGCCGGCGATGCCTGCCTAAGGTGTCATTACTGCGGCCATGAGCGGCCACTGCCTGACACATGCCCGAACTGTTCCGGCTCGGAACTACGCCCGCTGGGTCAGGGCACGGAGCGGCTTGAACAAACCCTCGGCGAGATCTTCCCCGGCCAGCGTGTGCTGCGCATCGATCGGGACAGCACCAGCAGAGTGGGTAGTCTGCAGCAAAAGTTAGACCGGGTGCATCGCGGTGATGTGGATATCCTGCTCGGCACCCAAATGCTCGCCAAAGGTCACCACTTTGTGCGCGTCACTCTGGTCGCCATCGTCGATACCGACGCGTTGCTGTTTTCGACGGATTTTCGTGCCAGCGAACGCATGTCGCAGCTGGTCGTGCAGGTAGCGGGTCGGGCCGGGCGAGCCGAACGGCCGGGCACGGTCGTGTTACAAACCCGGCATCCAAACCATCCCTTGCTGAAAACGCTGATCACTGAAGGCTACGGCCGTTTTGCCAGAGCGGCTTTGACCGAACGCCGCCTGGCTCGTTTGCCGCCGGCCAGCCATATGGCGCTCTGGCGGGCCGATGCACACGATCAAGCGTGTGCGCTTGCGTTTCTGCAACAACTCAGGGAACACGCCTCTCAGTGGGCGGCAGAAACGATCGCACTGCTTGGACCAGCACCCGCGCCGATGCCGCGGCAGGCAGGCCGCTACCGGTACCAGCTCGGGATGCTGAGCCCGGAACGCAAGCCCTTGCATGATTTGGTCAGCCAACTCGAACGCGCCATTCCGGGCTTCACTCTCGCGCGCCGCGTGCGATGGTCAATCGACATTGATCCCGTCGAATGCTATTGATGATCCAACAGTGCTGCCAGGTATGGGTTGCCGTGAACGCGTGGCGTAGAAGGCCGGATCAGTTGCATCGCGTTGCATCCGGCATACGGATCTGTCTGCGGGATCGCCGCATGCGCCGCGCTTATCCGGCCTTCTACCCGTCTTCATGGTCGGGGGGCTATGCACACAGGCACCGCTGATCACGTGGAGTCAAGTAAAGCGTTGTGGTCGGCCGGGGAGTGCCTACAAGTTCGCGATGATGGCCTGGGTCATCTGCTGGGTCCCAAACCCGGAGTCTTTGCGTAGGTCCGGAGTCAGAATCTGCCCTTCCCGGATGACCGCGCGAACCGCCCGCTCGATCCTGCCGGCCGCTTCCTTTTCACCCAGATGCTCCAGCATCATCGAAGCCGCCAAAATCATCGCGGTCGGATTGGCGATGCCGAGATCCGCGATGTCGGGAGCACTGCCATGGACAGCTTCGAAGATGGCGGCATCGGTGCCGATGTTGGCGCCCGCAGTCAATCCCAGACCGCCGATCAGGCCTGCTGCCAGATCCGACAGAATGTCCCCGAACAAATTCGTCGTAACGATCACATCGAAGATTTCCGGTTTCATCACCAACTGCATACAGCAGGCATCGACGATACGTTCGTCGAAGTCGATCTCCGGATACTCCTTGGCGATGTCGCGACCGATTTCCAGAAACAACCCCCCGGTGCATTTCAGAATGTTGGCTTTGTGGACCAGAGTGACCTTTTTTCTGTTGGCCGCACGGGCATAGTCGAACGCAAACCGGACCACCCGCTCCGAACCCTGGCGGGTAATCACCGCGATGCTCTCCGCCGCAATCTTCTCCTCTCCGAATTTGATGAAATGTTCGATACCGGCGTACAAACCCTCGGTGTTCTCGCGGATTGTCACCAGATCAACATTGCGAAATGGCGAGCTCGTTCCTTCGAACGACATGGCCGGACGGACATTCGCATACAGATTGAATGTTTGGCGCAGCGTGACATTGACGCTGCGGTACCCGCCGCCCACGGGTGTGGTCAGCGGCCCTTTCAGGCAGACTCGAGTGCGCCGGATGGATTCCAGCGTTTCCTCCGGTAGCGGCGTCGCATGCTCTTCGACCGCAGCCATGCCGGCCAGTTGCGTATCCCAATCGACTTTGACGCCCGTGGCTTCGATCACTTGCACCGAAGCATCGACAATGGCGGGGCCAATTCCGTCGCCCGGGATCAGGGTGATTTTGTGCATATTGGATTCCTGCTTGACAGAACGGGTTTGCAGTTCTGGTTAACATCGATGGGTCTGCCGCCTTCCGCGTACCCGCACGCCGCAGTACCCACTAGCTGAACACAGCCACGATCGGTGTGTGGTCCGAAGGACGCTCCTGCTTTCGCGGCTCGAGGTCGATACGGCACTCACGGAGTCGCTGCCGCATGGATTCGCTGACCAAGATGTGATCGATGCGGAGACCATGGTTACGGCGGAACGCAGTGGTTCGGTAGTCCCACCAGGTATAGCTCCCTGCCGGTTGTTCGAACAGCCGGAACGCGTCGCTGAGGCCCAGGTCCAGCAGTCGCCTGAACGCCTCGCGCTCGGTCGTACTGCAGAGAATCTTCTCGCGCCAAGCTTCGGGATCGTAAACGTCCCGATCCTCCGGCGCGATATTGAAGTCCCCCAAGACCACCAACTCCGGCCAGTTCGCCAGCTCAGCCGACAGGAAATCCGCCATTCTCTCCAGCCACTCAAGTTTGTAGCGGTACTTCTCCGAACCCACCTCGCTGCCGTTTGGCACATACAGATTGACGATCCGAGTCGTGCCTACCGTGGCGGCAATAACCCGCCGCTGCGGATCCACCCAGTCGGGGGGTGCGGTCAGGCCGTGTTCCAAGGGAATTCGACTCAGTAGCGCGACCCCGTTATAGGTCTTTTGGCCGCTGAACACGCAATGGTAGCCCTGAGAGGCCAGAGCGTCGACCGGAAAGTCCTCGTCCATCACCTTGGTTTCCTGGAGCGCGACAACCTCAGGGCGATGTTCTCCCAGCCACTTTTCGAGTTGCGGCAAACGCACTCTCAGCGAATTTACATTCCAGCTCGCAATTTTCAACGCCTTGAGCCGATTGTCTTAAACACGGACGATGCCCCGTGGTGGAGCAGACCCGGGCCATCGCGGAACAATCGATCCCTGGACCGATTATTCGTCCAGGCGGATACGCAACGACAAGTCGACGGCCTGCACATTCTTCGTCAGCCCCCCCACGGAGATGAAATCGACGCCCGTTTCCGCCAGTTCCCGGATCGTCCCCAGGTCGACGTTCCCGGAAGCCTCGAGTTGTGCGCGTCCCGCCGTCACCGCGACCGCTTCCCGCGTCATCGCCAGGTCGAAGTTATCAAGCAAAATGCGTTCCACCTCAGCTTCCAATGCCTGCAGCAGTTCCGGCAAGCTTTCGACTTCCACTTCGATCGTTACTCCGGACTTCAATGCCCGGGCTGCCGCGACGGCCTGCGCGATCGATCCCGCGGCGAGAATGTGGTTCTCCTTGATCAGGATGCCGTCGTACAAGCCCTTCCGGTGATTGAAACAACCGCCGCAGCGAACGGCGTATTTCTGCGCCAGTCGCAAGCCCGGCAGCGTCTTTCGGGTGTCCAGAATCCTGCACCCTGTTCCAGCCACCGCATTCGCGAAGCGGCGCGCGCGCGTTGCCGTACCGCACAGAGTCTGCAGCAGGTTGAGCGCGGTCCGCTCCCCGGTCAGCAGGGCGCGCGCCTGGCCGTGCAGCCTGCACAAACGAGTCCCGGCCATCACCTCGTCACCGTCGGCGACGAACCACTCGCTCGACACCGCGGAACCCAGTCGCGCGAATACGGCATCGAACCAAGCCGCACCGCATACGACCATGTTCTCGCGCGTGGTCAGCAGGCCCGTAGCGAGCTTCGGCTCCGGAATGACGCGGGCGGTCAGATCGCCGCTGCCGATATCCTCCGCCAGCGCGAGATCGATGATGGCGATATCGACCGCCGAGAGGTGTTCGCGAGTGGTGTCCAAGGCGTGCCGATGATCGTATGCTCAGCGTTGGGCCATCAAGGCCTGGAAACGTTCTCGAATGCGTTCGACGCGTCGCCGGTTCGCACCCAAATCCCAGTAGCCGACCCGTGAGGCCGAACGGACATCGATAATGTGTTCTTCCGGGATCAACCGGAATTCCAGGTCATCCACGAAGCGGAAAACCCGGCTGGTCGATTCGGCCCGAAGGACCCCAGGCCCTTCCGCGACGACGCGAACGCGCTCGTCCTCCAGCAGCGCCGTCCTGAGGTGCTTCCAAGCCTGCTCGGCTGCGCCGTCGAATGACAGAGGGCGGATAAAGCGACCCTCGTCCCGGTCGCGACTGGAGACGCAGTTGGGTGTCTTCGGGCAGGGTTCGATGAAGCGGTCTGAAACCGGCATTTCACCCGCTTCGGCCCGTAGCGCCGACCCCAGCAGGAGTGACGCCGAGCAAAGGCAGGCGACACTCCGGAAACGAAAATTCAACATGTTGGCGGCTCAACCAGACTACGCTCGCCCCGAAATTAACGAAGAATCCGCAGCTCGTTAAGCACCGAGCCGCGAATTCCGATCCCATAGACTTCGTTCCGCGCGGTGCTAAGGTGCGAACGCGGGTGCCAGCAGTTTCGCGATGTCGGTGGACACCTTACGATCGACCTTCGCCAGAGGAATCAGTCCCTTGGCAACCAGATACCCCCTATCGCCGAAGGCTTTCTCGCTCGTGAACTCTTCGATGAACTTGGCAAGGCCCGGGATCTTGCCCACATGAGACTTCTTCACATAGAAGTACAAGGTACCGGTGAGAGGGTAGGTTGCGGAAGAAACCGTGCTCTCGCTCGGGGTGACGCCATCCACTTCGAGCGCGGCCAGCTTATCCTTCTGCGCATTGAAGAAACCGAAATTCATCAAGCCGATCGCTGCCTCGTTGGTGGTCAATTCACGGACGGTCGTCGGATCATTGACCGCCACATCCAAATAGGTGCCGTCACTTCTCACATCCTGGCAGGCTCTTTTGTAGTCGTTGGAATTTTTGTTCGCTTGAGCCTTCAGCCAAGGGAACCCGTCACACCCGGGCTCCAGCAGCAGGTCGCGGAAAATTTCCCGGAGACCGGCATTGGCGGGCGGTCCGACATAGGCTATTTTCCGGTCCGGCAATCCCGCGGGCG
>JALORT010000322.1 GCA_025458755.1 Methylotetracoccus sp. | reverse complement strand
GTGAGCCGCGGCGTCATCGGGCGAAATCGCCAGCGCGGCCGTAATCAATGCTTCCGCGTGCGCTAAGCGCCCGCCTTGTAACGCAGCAACGCCCAGCAGATGGGTGGCATCGAAGTTTACGGGGTCAGCGCTCAGAATTTGCTGGTACAGGGTTTCGGCGGTCGACAGATCCCCGGCTTGATGGTGTGCCAGCGCCAGATTGAAGAGCTCCGCTGTGGTCGGCGGTCTCGATGGGGCGAGCGCGGACTGCAAATTCACCCTTTACCCGCCAACGCGGTGATCGCCGCCAGTTCGTACGCGATTTCGTCAGTCAGAATTTTGGGGTAGCCGGCTTCGCGTAGCGCCCATTTGATGCGGTTGGCCAGACGCGACTTCTTATAAATGTTAAGCCTTTGGGTGCTCGCGAACTCGCGTGCCTGCCGCAGCAAGGTCTCGTGCGCTTCGCGCAATCTGACTTCGGCTTTCCTGCCGGCGATTTCGCAATCAGCCACCGGCAGGCGTTCGGCGAATTCGCTGACCATATGTTCGGCTAGCGCATCGACTTCGCGGGTGTCAAACCACTTGAGTAACATAAAACGCTCCTTTGCTCGATCGGGGGGCCATCGTCATGGTGGCTGGAACCGGAGTTGACAATAACGCCGGTGGCCTGTCGGACGACAGAACCAACCAGCCAGATCAAACAAAACATAGTCGAAAATGCGAGGACCCACTTATTGCACGCGGCGGCGAACAAGAGGCACCGGAAACGGGGAGCGCTTCGCGAGAGGGAACGGCGTACTGCGCCGACGGACTCAACGCCGACTTCACACAGACCGACCGAGCCGCCGATCTCCTGAGGCGTCGTGTTTACTTTATGATTGCCTGCCGTGACCGAGCCAACACGATCGCCTTTTGAGATCCCATGCAGACCATCCAACTGAAGATCCTCGATGAACGGCTGGGGCGGGAGATCCCGCTGCCGCATTATGCAACCGCGGGTTCGGCGGGGCTGGACCTCAGGGCTTGCCTCAAGCAGGCCATTACCTTGAATCCGGGGCAGGCGGAATTGATCCCGACCGGTCTGGCCGTGCATATCGACGACCCTGCCATTGCGGCGATGATCCTGCCGCGCTCGGGACTGGGGCACAAACATGGTGTCGTGCTCGGTAACCTGGTCGGGTTGATCGACTCCGACTACCAGGGTCAGGTTCTGGTTTCGGTGTGGAACAGCGGTGAGCAGCCGTTCGAGATCACTGTCGGCGAACGGATCGCCCAGATGGTCTTCGTGCCGGTGATGCAGGTCCGCTTCGAGCAGGTGGAAAGCTTCGCGCCCAGCCACCGCGCCGACGGCGGTTTCGGGCATACCGGCCGCACCTGAACCACGGACGGTTAAAAAGGGGGCGGTGGCGCCTTGGCAATGCCGCGTACTTTAGTCGGTGGGAATCCCACCTGAGTAACCGCTAGCCACGGGCCCCGTATCGAGCCTGGCAGTCGGCATGGGAACAGGTCGAATGATGCGTAGGTATTTTTGTATCCGATTGTTGCGAATATTCGTTCATCTTGGGAGGGGAGCGCCCTATCCGACGGAGCGATCGGGGCGATGCTGAGCTTGATGAACGGGCAGGGTCTGATCCGCCTCAGTCGGTTTGTTTGGCGATTTCCAGCGCCCTGCGATAGAACGTCTCACGCCGGCCATCGCTGATCTTGGCTGCCAGGCTGCTTGCGGTCTTCACCGAACATTCGGTGAGCAGCACCTTCAGCATGTGCTCTTCCGCCGGGGTGAGTCCGTCTTGGGCCGATCTCTCCGGTGCGCCCTCGATCAACAAAACGAACTCGCCCTTCAGCATGTTCGGGTCGGCGAACAGCCGGTCTGCATCCGCCAGGCGAACCTCGACGATGGTTTCGAACACTTTGGTCAATTCGCGCGCAATCACCACACGCCGTGTGCTTTCGAAAACGCTGGCCAGGTCCTGCACGGTCGCGCGGACGCGGTGGCTGGATTCGTAGAAAATCAGTGTCCTGCGATCATGCCGTAATTCCTCGAACAAGCGTCGGCGTTGTGCCGTCGTGCGCGGCGGGAACCCTTCGAAAGCGAAGCGGTCGACAGCGAGACCCGATGCGGAAAGCGCGGCGATCGCGGCACAGGCCCCGGGAATGGGTACCGCACGGACGCCTCGTTCGCGTGCCTTGCGGACCAGCGGCAGGCCGGGATCGCTGATCAAAGGCGTCCCCGCGTCCGAAATCACCGCCACCGATGCGCCGGCGAGCAACCGGTCCAACAACCGGTCGGAGGCGCGGTTCTCGTTGTGCTCGTGCAGCGCGACCAAGGGAGTGCCGATGCCGTGATGAGCCAGCAGCGGGGTGGCATGCCGTGTATCTTCCGCCGCGATCAGGTTGACCGCGCGCAGCGTTTCGACGGCACGCAGGCTGATGTCGTCCAGATTGCCGATCGGCGTTGCGACTAGGTATAGTATTCCCGGTCCGCGGGCCGCGGACTTACTCTTGACGCCGCCTTCCCTCGATGAGTGTCCACCTTCCCCCGGCATGTCGCGTTCTTCTCCTGCTGCTGTCAATGTTGAGCGGTTGCGCCGGGCTGGGTAAACCGCGCCCGGCCGACGACCCCTGGGTGAGAAATGCTGAAGCCCGTCTCGCTTCGGGCGATTTCCAAGGCGCTGCTCAGATTTTTGAAGAACGGGCCATTCCGTCCGGCCAGGCGGATTATTTCCGGCTGCGCGCGGCGGATGCTCATCTACGTGCGGGCGACAGCGCGGCGGCGCAAGCGCTGGTGTCTACCGTGGATCCGAGTCAGCTGGACTCCGCCGACCGGACCGATTACTACCTGCTGGCTGCACGGGTGAACCTCAATGTCGGACGGGCGCCGCAGGCCAAAGCGTTGCTGGACAAAGTTTCAACCTCCTCGCGCGACCGTTCGCAAGACCTGCATTATCACCTACTGCGTGCATCGGCGTACAACCAGTTGGGGCAGATGCTGGAAAGCGCTCGGGAGCGCATTCAACTGGCCCCGTTTTTGTCCGGCGCGGATGCCGTCGACAAGAACAATGCGGCGATTTTCGATGCGCTCGATCGCCTGCCCGACCGCGTGCTGGAGCACCCGCCGGCGCCTGCGCCCCCCGACGCTTTACGCGGATGGATGGAGCTGACGCGGATTTTGCGGAGCGACCCGACGACGGACCTGTCCGGACCGCTGCAGCAGTGGCGATCGCGTTATCCGGATCACCCCGCCGACGGCGCGTTTCTTGAGCAGACCTTGCGGGAAACGGGGCGCCAAGTCCAGATCGGCCGCGTGTCGCAGGGTGAACCGTCGCCCACGCCTACAGGTGTGTCACGCGCCGCGACCGAACCGACATCCGGCGCGCGTTTCGCCGGCGTGATGCTGCCTTTGACCGGGTCGTACGCTCCAGCCGGCGAAGCGATCCGGGCTGGAATGCTGGCTGCTTTTTACAGTGATTCCTCGCCGAACAAGTTGGCTTTGCGGTTCGTCGACAGCCAATCGTCGGATGTCAACCGGCTCTACAAGGAGTTCGCGGCGCAGGGGGCGGCACTAATCGTCGGTCCGCTGTTGAAGGAACAGGTCGCCAAAATGCTGCAAATCGCGAACCCGACTATCCCGATTCTTGCTCTGAACCAAGTATCGGGTGTCGACGCCGAGAGCGTCGTGCAGTTCGGACTGACCCCGGAGCAGGAGGTCGAGCAGGCCGCAGGCGCCGC
>JALORT010000022.1 GCA_025458755.1 Methylotetracoccus sp. | reverse complement strand
TTGCGCGTTCGCTGGTATTCGCCTACGTCGCCGCGTACATCTACGAACAGGACGCGCCGCTGGCGGAACGCAAGGCCCAGGCGCTGACGCTGGACCGGACGCTGCTGGCCGAACTGCTGGGTCAGGCGGAACTCCGCGAACTGCTCGATGAGGCCGTCATTCAGGAGCTGGAACAGGACCTTCAGCACCTGACGGAACATCGCCGTGCGCGCGACCGGGACGAAGTGCACGATCTCCTGCGCCGCGTCGGCGACTTGACGCTGGACGAAATCATCGGGCGGTGCAGCGATCATCCCGCCGCCTGGCTGGGGCAACTGACCCATGAAGGCCGTGCCGCCGAAGTGGGCATCGCCGGAGAGAAGCGTTGGATCGCCGCAGAGGACGCCGCCCTTTACCGAGACGCTCTTGGGGTGATGCCGCCGTCTGGCCTGCCCGAGCGCTTTCTCGCGAACGCGGAGCGCCCACTGCAGCGCCTGTGCGCCCGCTATGCGCGAACGCATGGACCCTTCGTGACCGAGCGGCTGGCGCAGCGCTACAGCCTCCGGCCGGCGCAGGTGGACCCGGTTCTGCACCATTTGGCGCAGGAGGGTGTGCTGGTCCGCGGTGAGATTCGCCCCGGCGGCGTCGAGCCGGACTGGTGCGACGCCGAGGTGCTGCGAACCATCAAGCGGCGCACGCTGGCCAAGCTGCGAAATGATGTGGCACCGCTGGATTCCTCGGTCCTCGGGACCTTTCTGCCCGCCTGGCACGGCATCGGCGAAGGGAGGGGCGGACCACGGCGCCTGCAGGAAGCGATCGGCCAACTGGAGGGTTTGCCGCTGCCCTGGAGCCTGTTGAGCCAAACCGTACTCCCGGCGCGAGTCGCCGGATTCACCGCAGAAGCGCTGGATATGCTGGCGGCGACCGGGGCCGTCGTCTGGGTCGGACGCAGCCCGCTGGGCCCCGCCGACGGCCGAATTGCGCTGTACCGGCGCGATCATGCGTCGTCGTTGCTGGAACCGCCTGCGGCGGCTGCTCCGGGTGATCCGCTGCATCGGGCCATTCTGGATCATCTGGCGCGGCGCGGCGCCTCCTTCCTGTTCGAGCTCGAGTCAACGGCGCGGGAGGTCGAGGGCCATCCATCGGTGGCGGACTTCAAGGCCGCGCTGTGGGATCTGGTGTGGGCCGGCCTGATCACCAACGACACCTTCGCCCCGCTGCGGAGTCTCGGCAAACGCGAACCCCGATCATCCCGAACCGCGCGGCGGGGCGGGCAGTGGCTGGCCGGGGGCCGCTGGTCGCTGGTGGCGAACCTGGTCGATGCGCACGCGGACCCTACCGCGAAGGCGCTGGCACGAACCCAGGTGCTGCTGGAGCGCTACGGTCTGGTCAGCCGCGAGGCGGTACAGGCAGAAGACTGGCCCGGCGGTTATGGGCCGGTCTACAAGGTGCTGAAAACAATGGAGGAAGCCGGCAAAGTCAGGCGGGGGTATTTCATCGAAGGGTTGGGCGGAACCCAGTTCGGCTATGGCGGTGCGATCGATCGGCTGCGCGGCTGCAAACCCGGCGATGCTCCGGTGGACGAGGACATCGCGCCCGCCGATCTGAGGGTACTGGCTGCGGCGGACCCGGCTAACGCTTACGGGTCGCTGTTGCCCTGGCCGGACACCGCCGAAGAAGTCGAGCTGCGGGCCCGCCGGGTCGGCGGCGCCTGGGTCGTCTTGTGGCAGGGGCGGCCGGTGCTGTACGCAGCGCAGAACGGCCGCCACGCGCTGCTGTTCGACCACCCTGCGCTGCCCGAAGCCGTCTGGGAGTCCGCATTCGTCGCGCTGGCGCAGATCACCATGCCCGGACGCAAGGGCTTCCTGGTCATCGAGAAGATCGACGGTAAACCGGTGCGGGAGGCACCTTTGCATCAACGGCTACGGTGTTCCGGCTTCGAAAGTGACCCTCGGGGTTTGGTCGCGGGGCCCGGTCTCGCCAGCGCTGCCCGCGCCGACCCGTCGTTACCTAACCGGAACCGGTAGATCGGCCAGGCCGGCTAATGCACTCTCGTTTCGAACAGGGCTTCGATGAAATTGTCGGCATCGAAATCCTGGAGATCGTCGATGCCGATGTAGCGAATCGGAATGCCGAACTGCCCCGCCAGCGCGAAGATCACGCCCCCCTTCGCGGTGCCGTCGAATTTGGTCAGCGCGATGCCGGTCAGGCCCAGGAAAAATCGCACTAGCCAACAGAAGTAACCATCCCCCGGCAGAACCGGGGGAACGCCCAGATTTGGTAGGTGGGAGACGCGCGCTGGAACAGCAACTCGTCCACGAACAACCGGCTCGGCTCTGCCGTCGGGCTGTTAGCGAGCGTCCCCGGGACCCCTTTGGGCGGAGAAACACGGACAGAACAGCCGGAGGGTCACAAGCCGTCAGGCGGCAAGTGGCCACGCAACTACGATCATTGAGCCGGCCGGTGTGAGGTCCGGTCAGGCGTGGCTGGTACATCCAGCCGCATGGTGGCGCCGCCAACTTACTTTGGCACCCGCTTCTGCTCCGTTGCCCTCATGAGCAGTTCGATCGTCGTCTCCAGCCGTATGAGCCGCTCGGTGAGGTTTTCGATCTTGGCTTGCTGGTTTTCGATGGTCTTGGAGAGAGTGACGATCTTGTCGTTCATCTTGATGACAGTAGCCAGAGCGTCCCAGATCTTATCGGAGACCCCCATTAGGCGTTCCTGCTTGCCGACCGTGTTTTAGGCGCCATGGCTGTTTCCAGTATCGCCAGCCGTTGTTCTGATTCCGCGACCCTAGAGAGAGCATGATCAATTGCTTGATTAGCCTGCTGCGTGCTTATTTCAACCTGCCGCAGCAGCGCTTCCAGGTCACGATCTTCCGCGGCGGCATCGAAATTCTCCGCGGCCCGGCGCATGAAGTCGCTGACATTCAGGCCAAGCCGTTTCGCAGTTCCCGCGATGTTTGCCTTCTGTTGTGGGGTCACTTGGACCACGATACGTTCAGTTGCGGTAGCCATTTCTTGCCCCTGGTATGTCATGTACATCACATGTACATGCACATGATGGACTCAAAAACGAGAAAGTCAACTCTACTCCTGAAAGGATAAGAAAAAAGATAAGAAATTCAATGGGGTCCGCCCCTCATTTGCGGGGAGGGTGCGCCTGCGGCGGGGTCTTGTCAACGAGCGAGAACGATCAGGAATGGCGCAAAACCGGGCGCCGGACGAGGCAATGGAGTCGCCCGAAGGCGTGTCATCCGGCCTCTGGGTCGGTTCGGAGAGGAGGCGGCGCAAGGGGGTCTGCGCCAGACTCGTCGGGAGGTCGGCGTGGGGCGTGGGAAGCGGGCGGGCTACCAGCTGACCGTTTGATCGAACTGAAACTCCGGCGCCGGTTCGCAAGACTGCCGATTTGCACGGCCGGAGGCCGCCCGCAGGGTGACGCACACGGAGGTGCGTCATGAAAACCCGCCGTCGTGCTCCCAGGCCTGCCTGGTCTCCGTCGCCTCCTCGGATAGCACCGCACGGCGCTGGAACAGCTGGAGTACCCGTCGGCGGGTCTGCTGCTGCACCTTCGCTAGGGCGCGGTCAGTCAGGAACGCCGGATGAAACCGAAGGCCCACCTCGGTGGCGCTGAACACCCCGTCGATCACGCCGCAATGGAAGTGCAAGTTGGCATTCAGCGCGGCACCGAAACGATGCACGAACGTGATCGCCCCGAAACGCGCCCCGTCGGCGACGGTTTACTGCCTTCGGCACCCGCGCCCGTCCCCGTCACCCGCGTCCGCCTACTGGCGGGGCGGGCTCTCAAATGACTCGACGCCTCGTCGGGTTGCCTTGCAGGTTTCCTCAGTCGGAAACCCGCCAGGCCCTAAGACTTCGCGGGGGCACGTGAAACTCGCTTGCTCTCGCATCGCTTCCTGTTTCGTACGAAACGTTCGTTACGTGTCCATTCGATCCCTAGGCTCATCGTCAGACTTGCGCTGGGACAGGTCAGACGCGTGCATTTGAGACGGACTGCGACCACGCCATCCACGACCGAGACCAGTTCGACACGCCCCGTCCGCCTCCATGGCAGGCCGCAACGCACCGAGCTCGCTCTCGATATCGCTTGCTTGTTGAGTCGTAACACCTGGCATTCGGATTGCTGCACGATGAAGCTTTGAGTGTCCAATCAGGCCGCCATAGTCGCTGGTATGCGGAACTCGCGGCCGATTACTACTAGATCATGAACCCGACGGGTGGTACGCGTACAGAGTCGACACGAAGCTGTAACCCTGAGCAAGCCTGGCGAAAGGCTATATCAATCCAACAACAGCGAACTAATGTACCCTCGTTTCGAACAGGGCTTCGATGAATTTGTCGGCGTCGAAATCCTGGAGATCGTCGATGCCTTCGCCGATGCCGATGTAGCGAATCGGAATGCCGAACTGCCCCGCCAGCGCGAAGATCACGCCCCCCTTCGCGGTACCGTCGAGTTTGGTCAGCGCGATGCCGGTCAGGCCCACCGCTTCGTTGAACTGCTTCGCCTGGGAAATCGCGTTCTGGCCGGTACCGGCATCGACCACGAGCAGAATCTCATGCGGGGCGGTTGGATCGAGTTTGCCGATGATGCGCTTGATCTTGCGCAACTCCTCCATCAGATTGGACTTGGTATGCAGGCGCCCGGCGGTATCGGCAATCAGCACGTCCACCTTGCGTGCCTGCGCCGCTTGCACCCCGTCGTAGATGACCGATGCCGAGTCGGCGCCCGATTGCTGCGCAATCACGCTGATCCGATTGCGTTCGCCCCACTGCTGCAACTGTTCCACCGCGGCCGCGCGGAAGGTATCGCCGGCCGCGAGCATCACACTGTGGCCCTGGTTCTGCAGCCGTTTCGCCAGTTTGCCGATGGTCGTCGTCTTGCCGACGCCGTTGACGCCAACCACCAGGATCACAAAGGGTCTGACTTCCGGCGGGATGTGCAGCGGCACGCTGCAAGGCCGGAGGATGCCGTGCAGATGCTTGCGGAGACTCGCCTGCAACACGTCCCAATCACGAAGCTCATGCCGTTCCAGACTCTGGGTGAGATCATCGATGATCCGCGCGGTGGCGTTCACGCCGAGATCGGCCATCAACAGACGTTCCTCGATCTCCTCCAGCAGCTCGCGATCGATCGTTTTCTTGCCGAGCGCCAGATTGGCCAGAACGCCGGTCAAGCCGCCCCGGGTTTTCCCGAGTTGTGTGCGCAGGCGTTCGAACATCCCCGGTGCCGGACGCGCGGCCGCCTCGGCACTTGGGATCGTGGGAACGGGCTCGGTCACGATCGGAGGCAAGGCGGGTCCCGTGACCGGCGGGATCTCCGCCCGCGGTTTTATCGCCAGCGGCACCTCGGAACGGCGCAGATGGACGGTCACATAGACGACGTTCAGCAGCAACAAGGCCGCGACCGCATGGTGCCCCACCACAATCGCGACCGGCAGCCTCAGCAGCACGGCGGCGATACCGAACGCGATCCCAGCGAACAGCAGACCATTCAACATCACCCCTGCCCTGCGCATGGGGACCGGGTAACGGGCCGCGCTGACACCTATCGCCAACAAGGTCAGCAGCACGAAGCCGAGTCCGGCACCGACGCGGTGGGCCCAGTGAATGGCCGCGCGGGCGTCCGGAGGCAAAACACCGGACGGGGATTCCGGCGTCAGGAAGAGCCTCGCATCGAAAGCCGTCGCGTAGTCGACCTCCGGCCACGCGCTCCCGAAACAAGTCGGAAAATCCGGGCAGGCGGTGCCGGCGTAGTTGACGCTGGTCCAGCCGCCGAGCACGATCTCCACCAGCAGGACACCCAACCCCAGGCGGGCCAGCCACCCGATGCCGCGTCCGCCCGATACGCCTCGCACGCCGCCAGGCACTGCCTCCAGATACAGCGCGTAGAGTACGGCCAGCGTCAAGAAGCCGAGCGCGAACTGCGCTGTCACCAGACCCGGCGGAGCCCCCGTCCGCACGCTCCAGTACCCGAGGCCCGCTAGCGCGGCGACCAGCAGCGCGCCGGCGAAGACCAATCCGGCAGCGCGCCCCCGATGCTCCGGTAACCGCCACACCAGACCCAGCAACAGCAGCATGCAGACGCCGACGGCCCCGCCTAAATAACGGTGCGCGCTTGAGGCCCATGGAGGTGCGTAAGCTCGGGTCTTGGCGTCCACGGCGTGCCGCATCGCCTGCAGAGGTTCGTCAACCAAGACCTGGCCGTAACAACCAGGCCATTTCGGGCAGCCGAGCCCGGCGCTGGAAACGCGGACATAAGCTGCCAGAACACCAACCAGGAAGACCAGCAACAGGGCAAGCAGCGTCAATTTTCTGAACATGGGCGAGAGCGATGCGGTGGAGGCAGCGGATGAGGCGGAAGCGGATCAGCCAATCTGAGAAGCGCGAAGCAAGTGCTTGATATCGCGAAGCAAGCCGTACGGATCGAAGCCAGGGGGATACCACATCATCGCATTGGCGAAGGGATCGATCAGGATCAGCATACCTTCTTCGAGAGACCGACCGAGAACACGCGTCAGCGCCTCGGTGACGGCGGGCGCTGCCCTGCCGCGCAACAGATCGGGGTCATCCTGCACATCCCTGGTCAGGAGAAGGTCCGAATCGCTGCTCAGAAGCAAACGGCGGACACGGACGATGTCCTTGTTCAGCAACAAGTGAATTTGCCGCGAGGTGCGCAAGGTTTCGATGCATGCGGGACCGCACGTCCCGCCGGCAGGCAGGACTTGCAGCATGATCCAGCGCCCCTTGGCCACCTGCAAGCCGGAGGGCACCAGCAAGTCATCGTAGGACAGCGGCTGCGCCGGAGTGATCAGCGTTCCGTAATTGCTGCGTTTCGCAATCAGTTCCGGGTTCTTCGCGTAATACCAGGCGAAAAGAAAAGGAATCAGCGCGATACCTACGATCAGGATGAGCATCGCGCGGCTGCGCGCTGACCGGGGGGTTTGATGTGTCACAGGTGGCAAGAACGGGCGTCGCTTAATGGGGGGCGGAGGGTTTCGGTTGGAAGCCAAACCAAAGGAAGAGCACCATCAGGATTGTCGCGAAGGAGAACCATTGCAGCGCGTAGCCCCTATTCTTCCCCGGATCCGGATCGGACGATGTCCAGCGCCGAACGTAACCGTTCGGCTCGGAGGCGTCCAATAATACCTGATAAGGAACGACGGGATAACCGAGATGCAGCGAGAGTGCCGCCGCATCGACCAGTTGGACCACGCCCGGCCATCCGGGAGTCGGCGTTTCTGCCCCTCGCAGTCGCCACCCGACCGACGGAAACTTGTCCACAACACCGCGCACCCGAACCGCATTTCCGCCGACGGCGACACGCGGCAGGGTGGAGCGGTTCGGGCCTGCGGGAACCCAACCGCGGTTGACCAGTATCCTCTGTTCGCCGCCCGAAACCTGGAGCGGCGTCAGCACAAAGTAACCCGCCTGATGGTCGACGATCTGATTGTCCAGCAAGATTTGATGCGCGTCATCATACCGCCCTTCGAGCGCCACACGCCGGTAGCGGACTTCGTCGAGCGGCGGAAAGCGCAGCGGTCCCAGCACCAGCTCTGCGGCCTGACTCCGGGCTCGATGAAGAGTGATCAACCTTTCCTTTTCCTCGGCACGATGCGTTTGCCAGATGCCGAGAGAGACGAACAACGGGAACAACAGCGCGGTCGCCAATGCCGGAGCCCGACCCGGTTTGAAGCTATAATGAGACATCGTTGGAAACAGCGCACTCGCGACACTTTTGACATGGCTCGTTGCGGGCCGTCCTTCCATCGGACACCGGAGCACCGAATTTCAAGTTTAACAGCATGTTCGCTCCGATTTGAGCCTGTCGGCGGAGCGGTCGTGAGAAAGCGGCCGCGTTGCTCCGGCACTCGGGCGCAACTTGGCGCATCGTGCACTCGATCTCTACTCTCATGCAGATTCTTATCATATTGATCCTGCTGGTCATCGTCGCGAGCCTGGGCTCCGCTCTCGTCTACCTGTTGAAAGATCGCAGCAGATCGGTGCGCACCGTCAAGGCTTTGACATTTCGTATCGGCCTCTCGATCGCGCTGTTCGTGCTGCTGCTGCTGGGCTATACCTTCGGCGTTCTGCAGCCGCATGGATTGCGCTTGGGTGTTCGCAGCAGCGGTTCCAACACCTCGGCGCCGTCCCCGACGGCACCCGCTGAAGTCCGTTGACTCCCGCCGCCGTAGACCGAGTTCCGGTCGATTCGCCGGCGTGCGCCGTTCGGAGATCACCGTGACGACCTCCCGGGGACCACGCGCCTTGCGCGGCCCACTGCGGTCGGCCTTGGCCGCAAACCTGATGGAAGGATCACCGTTCGGCATTCTGGTCCGGGAGGGCGAACACCTCGTGTGGGTCAACGAAACCTTGCTTGAACAAGTCGACTGCGATCGGGCAGGGCTATTGGCAGGAGGCGTGGACGGAGTCCTGGCCGATGGCCGGCTGAGGGGTCTGTTGGGGACAGACGACAGAATCCGGATCAGCCGCCGCAATCAAGGCGGTACGGTCCACCTGGAGCGCGTCGCGGTCGACCTCAACGAAGCCGCGGCGACCGCTTTGTTTTTCCGCGATATCACGCGGGAAGCAGACCTCGAAAAGTCACTCGAACAGTGCCGGCAACGCATTAAAGCGCTGGAAACGCACGACCCGGAAACGGGTTTGTTGAACAAACACGGCGTCATGGACGCCCTGGAGCGGCAGGTGGCACGCAGCCGACGTTACGGAAACCCGTTCTCGGTAATTCGGATCAGGCTCGAGGCAACACGCCCTTCCGCGGAGGAAAACGAAATAGTTCGCGGTTTGAGTGAAGAGTTTCGCGACCGGCTGCGCTGGGCCGACGAGTTGGGACGCCTTGACCACAACAGCTTTCTGCTCGTGCTCCCGGAAACCACAGCCGAGCGTGCGAACCTGTTGGGTACCAAGATGCGGGAAGGCCCTATTATGCTGGCCCGGAGTGCCGAGGGCTGGGTACTGGACGTGGCCGTGGCAGCCTGGCAGAAAGGCGAGGATTCCCGGAAGCTGCTTCGCCGCGTCGGGGTCGACATCTGACGGCGGCACGCGCGCCATGAGGGCAACCCGTTCTGCGTTGAACGGGGAGCCACCACGCTACTCGTCGAGCGCCCTGATTCTCGTCAGCATGAAAAAGAACACGTCGTTCATGTTCTGTTCCGACAGTTCCGGCTGACCGCCCTGAGCCGGCATGTTCAGGAAGCCCTGCGCTGCATGCTGGCGCAACACCGAATCCCACCGGAAGGCGCGTTCATCCCAGGCCTCGATGTCATCCAGCGTCGGAGCATCGTGCTGGCCGGCGTCGTGACAGGCACCGCAGTACAGTTGGTACAGACGCGAACCCCGAGCGTAATCCGGTGCGCGCTGCGCGACCGGGGCCTGCCCTTCCCCCGGTTGCGTACCCGCGCAGCCGGCCAGAAGAAGCAGGACGCCGCCCCAGGCTGGCCACGCCCAGCCCATTCGGCGAACGGCACACCGCGGAGGGAGCAACATCGTGGTATCTCGCTGGTTATACTCGGTTCACATCGCTAATCGCCGCTTCGCGCAGTGCTGGCGCGAGCTCTTCATGCCTCTACCGCAGGTTCCGTCAGGCCGCTAGCAAGCCCGAGATTCCGCCAAAGGCCAATGCTGGCCTCGTACTGATTCAGCGTGTAAATGTGCAGCCCCGGCGCGCCCTGTTCCAGCAGTCGGCGGCACAGGTCCGTCACGACTTCGAGCCCGAACGCACGAATCGCCGCTCGGTCGTCGCCGAGAGCTTCGAGCCGCTTGCGGATCCAACGCGGGATGTCGGCACCACACATCTCGGAGAAACGGGACAGCTGAGTGTAATTGGTGATCGGCATGATACCGGGCACGATCGGAATAGCGATACCCGCTTTCTCGCAGTCATCGACGAACCGGAAATACGCTTCGGGATTGTAAAAGTATTGTGTGATCGCGCTGTTCGCGCCAGCGTCCACTTTTCGCTTGAAGTTCCGAAGATCCGCGACGATGTTCGGCGCCTGCGGATGACCTTCCGGATAGCCAGCCACTTCGATATGAAAATGGTCCTGCGTCTCCCGGCGGATGAATTCCACCAATTCGCTGGCGTAACGGAATTCGCCCGCCGACAACATGCCGGAGGGCATGTCGCCGCGCAAGGCCACGATATGGCGGATGCCAGCGGCGCGATACGCATCGAGCACTTCGCGGATATTCTGCTTCGTCGACGCGATGCAGGAGATATGCGGAGCACAGGGGATGAGCGTGTGCGTCTGGATCTTCACCACGGTCTCGAAGGTTTTCTCGCGGGTCGACCCTCCAGCCCCGAAGGTCACCGAACAGAACCGGGGTTTCAGCGGTGCAAGCTTCGCGATCGTCCGATCGAGAGTCGCTTCTGCCTCGGATGTCTTGGGTGGAAAAAATTCGAAACTGAATTCCGGCGAGTACTTTTTCTGCGATTCCATGGCGGATAGAACAGCGCGGAACCCCTGAGAGTGAGGTTCCGCGTAAGCTAGAATTTAGACCTTAGCGCGGAACGTAGCGGCCATGCCGCCGTGCAACCTCGCACCAGCGGCGCCGCACACCGGGCGACGGCTTCCCTCAGTCGAGCTTTCCCGGCGGCAGAAGCGGCACGATGTCCGCTTCGGGCCATTCACCATCAGCGCCGACCAACTGATGACTGCTGGTTACCAGTGCCGGGGGACAACCGTCGACCGTCAGTAACGATAATGCTCCGGTTTGTAAGGACCCTCGGCGGGCACGCCGATGTAAGCCGCCTGTTCCGACGTCATCTCCGTCAGGCGGGCGCCGATCTTGTTCAGATGCAGACGAGCGACCTTTTCATCGAGGTGCTTCGGCAGCACGTAGACTTGGTTCTCGTAGCGCTCGCCATGACAAAACAGTTCGATCTGCGCCAACGTCTGGTTGGTGAAGCTGTTGGACATCACAAAGCTCGGATGGCCAGTCGCACACCCCAAATTGACCAAGCGCCCTTCCGCCAACAGGATGATCCGCTTGCCGTCCGGAAAGATGATGTGGTCCACCTGCGGCTTGATGTTGTCCCAGCGGTACTGCCGGAGGCTGCTGACTTCGATTTCCGAATCGAAATGGCCGATATTACAGACGATGGCTTGGTTCCTCATCGCCGCCATGTGATCGTGAGTGATCACATTCACGTTGCCGGTGGCGGTGACGAAGATATCGGCCTTATCGCAAACCTCGTCCATCGTGACCACGCGATAGCCTTCCATCGCCGCCTGCAGCGCGCAG
>JALORT010000021.1 GCA_025458755.1 Methylotetracoccus sp. | reverse complement strand
CAAGAGCGTCAGGATCACGATGCTCATGAAGTCGACGAAAATGAAGCCCAATACCGACAGGATGATATTTTCCGGAATGACCATTCGCCCGACTTTGAGCGGGTTGACCGCGACCGGGTGAGTCAACAGAAACATCTGCAGCTGACTTTGCTTGATCAATATCAGCGTACGCATCAGCTTGATACCACCGCCGGTCGATCCGGTGGACACGCAGATGCAGCTCAGGAAGAGCATCCACAGCGGCGCAAATACCGGCCATTGATTGAAATCGACACTGGCAAAGCCGCAATCGGTCGCCATGGAAACGAGATTGAAGCTGGTGTGGCGCAGCGCGGTCCAAAAATCCAAGTAGGTGCCCTGGTTCCATAGGTACCACGTTATCCCGACGCAGCTCCCCAACACCAAAACTACGAACGGTACGGCTTCGATGTCGTGCCGGTAAGGGCTCAGGTTGCGGGCATGCAAGGCCAGGAAGTGGGTCGCGAAGTTCATGCCGGCAATCAGCATAAACACGATCAACACGAATTCGATCGCCGGGGAGTTGAAATAGCCGACGCTCGCGTCGTGGGTCGAAAATCCGCCCAGACTCATCGCGGAAAACGCGTGGCATACCGCATCGAACCAGGTCATGCCCGCGAGTTTCAACGCGATCACACATGCCGCGGTGATCCCCGCATACACCAGCCAAAGATTCTTCGCCGTTTCGGTGATGCGGGGCGTCAGCTTGCTGTCCTTCATCGGGCCGGGTGTTTCCGCCATGAACATCTGGCGGCCGCCGACGCCCAGTACCGGCAAAATGGCGACGGCCAGGACGATGATGCCCATGCCGCCCAGCCAGTTCAGTTCATGCCGCCACAGGTTAACGGACGGCGGTAGCTGATCCAGCCCGGTGAGCACCGTGGCGCCCGTGGTCGAAAGCCCGGACATCGTTTCGAAATACGCGTCAGTGAAGGAAAGGTCGGGGATGGCGGCCATCAGCGGATAGGTCGAGAATGCCGCCATTCCGGTCCAGGCCATCACCACGACGAGAAAACCGTCCTTCGTCTTGAGCTCCCGCTCAAACGGTCGACCGATCAGGTAGAACACCAGTCCGGAAAAGGCGGTCATCGCCATGTCGTGGACAAACAGGGCAAGCGTCCCGTCACGATAGATCAGCGAACACAGTATCGGGAGCAGATCCGCGACGCTGTAGACCAGCAGCATGGCCCCGAACACTCGGATCAGAGTCAGAAGTCGTGTCATCAGCGGAAGGGGCGATGGGGTGGAATTCCACAGTGCACGGCAGCCGAGATGCCATCGACAGCGGAGGGTCGCCCGCCACCGATGGACAGCCTAGGTTCCGTTCTACGCGGCGGCAAAGAGCATTGCGGAGGCAGCCAAGCGCGGCCGCCTTACCGCACGGCAGTTGGATGCAATCAGGTCGTACGTTGCCACGAATAAACCTGCATCGGTTGGGCCGAAACGCATCAGTCCTCTAGATCGCTCATCGGCGTCGCCACAGTTCAACGAACTCCGATCGGATGGTCAGCGCGGAAGGTCAGACCGTCCCATCAGGAATTCATCCACCGCTCTTGCCGCCTGACGACCTTCACGAATCGCCCACACCACCAGCGACTGGCCGCGACGCATGTCACCTGCACTGAACACTTTCGGCAGGCTGGTTTGGTAACGCAGCGTGTCCGCGTTCACGTTTCCGCGGTCGTCGAGTTGAACGCCGAGTTCCTGGATCAATCCCTCGTGCACAGGATGCGCGAAACCCATCGCCAGCAGGACCAGATCTGCCTTCATCGGGAACTCACTGCCTGGCACTTCGGTCATGACCCAGCGGCCGTTATCCTGCGTCCATTCCACCTTGGCACAGTGAATTCGCGTGACGCGGCTGTTTTCGCCCTCGAAGCGTTTGGTCGTGATGCACCATTGACGGTCGCAGCCCTCTTCATGAGAGGATGACGTTCGAAGCTTATTGGGCCAGTTGGGCCAGGTCAGTTCCTTGTTTTCCCTCTCGGGCGGCTTCGGCAGGATCTCCAATTGCGTCACTTTAGCCGCGCCGTGGCGGATGGATGTGCCGATACAATCCGAACCGGTATCGCCGCCTCCGATCACGATCACATGCTTACCGGTCGCCAGAATTCCAAGCTCGTCGGGGATGGGATCCCCGGCGACCCGGCGATTCTGCTGCCCTAGAAACTGCATGGCGAACATGACACCTTCCAGTTCTCGCCCGGGCACCGGCAGATCGCGCGGACTTTCCGAACCGCATGCGAGCACCACGGCGTCAAAGTCGTCGACCAGTCGCTGCGAGGGAAGATCCTTGCCGATATGCCAGTTCGGGCGAAAAACTACGCCTTCAGCCTGCATTTGTGCGATCCGTCGGTCGATCAAGTGCTTTTCCATTTTGAAGTCCGGAATCCCATAGCGGAGCAGGCCCCCGATCCGATCCGACTTTTCGAACACGACGACGGTGTGCCCGGCGCGGGCCAGTTGCTGCGCACAGGCCAGGCCGGCCGGGCCCGAGCCGATAATCGCGACTTTCTTGCCGCTGCGGCGCTGCGGAATCTGTGGTTTGACCCAGCCTTTCTCCCATGCTTTGTCGATGATCGCGCATTCGATCGTCTTGATCGTGACCGGTTCGTCGGTCAGATTCAATGTACACGAGGCTTCGCACGGCGCCGGACAGATTCTTCCCGTGAACTCGGGGAAGTTATTGGTGCTGTGGAGAACGTCCAGCGCTTCCCGCCAGTTACCTTGGTACACGAGATCATTCCAGTCGGGAATGATGTTGTTGATCGGGCAGCCTTGATGACAATAGGGAATGCCGCAGTCCATGCAGCGTGCACCCTGCCGACCGACTTCTTCATCGGTCAGCGGAACGGTGAATTCCCGATAATGGTGGACGCGATCGGCCACCAGCGTATACCGGCGATCCTGCCGGGCGATTTCCATGAAACCCGTAGGCTTACCCATTGTTCACTTTACCTCGTTGCCATTTAGCCTGGTCTGGCTCCAGACGCCCGGGCGTTCGACCGCAGGCGTGAGCCATGAAGTCCTCGAACCTTCGTGTTCGAAGCGGGAAAGGGGTTGGTCAATGATGAGCCTCCGATCGCATCCGGCTGCGCTGCATTTTCTCCAGAGCCTGACGGTAGTCGACGGGCATGACTTTGATGAACTTCGGCGCATAGACTGCCCAATTGTCCAGGATTTCCCGTGCCCGTTCACTGCCGGTATAGCGACGGTGGTTCTCGATCAGCACGCGAACACGGAGCAGATCATTTCCCGTCATGTCCTGCATCACGTCCACCAAACCGTGGGTTTCCAAGTCGCCACCCTGATGCTCAAGGTTCTCCAGCGCGGCGTCTTCAGCCAGGATCGGTTCGAGTTCCACCATGGACAGATTACAGCGGCGTTGGAAGTCGCCATGCCCGTCCAGCACGTACGCGACGCCACCCGACATGCCGGCGGCGAAGTTGCGGCCCGTCTGACCCAGGACCACGACGACACCGCCGGTCATATACTCACATCCGTGATCGCCGACGCCTTCCACCACCGCAATAGCGCCGGAGTTGCGGACGGCGAAGCGCTCGCCGGCGACACCGCGGAAGTAACACTCACCGCTGATCGCGCCGTAGAGCACGGTATTGCCGACGATGATATTTTCTTCTGGAACGATCGGGCAGTCTTTGGGTGGGTAGACCGCCAGCCGGCCGCCCGATAGTCCCTTACCGACATAGTCGTTGGCTTCGCCCTCGAGTTCAATCGTGATGCCAGCGGCGAGGAACGCGCCGAAGCTTTGCCCGGCGGTGCCCTTCGCCTTGATGTAGATAGTGTCGTCAGGCAATCCGGCATGCCCATAGCGTTTGGCCACTTCGCCCGATAACATCGCGCCGAGGGTTCGGTTGTAGTTACGGATTTCGGTTTCGATCTGGACTGGCTTCCTGCTCAGCAGCGCGGGCTTGGCCTGCTCGATCAAACGCAGGTCGAGTGCTTTGTCCAGTCCATGATCCTGTGCCTCGCTGTTGTAAATCGCGACATCGGGGCCGGCGTCCGGTTTGTAAAGCACCCGCGACAGATCGATTTTCGACGCTTTCCACTGATTGATCGCTTTGCGCATATCGAGTCGGTCGGAGCGGCCGATCATTTCGTTGAACGTGCGAAAGCCCAGTTTCGACATCCACTGCCGGACCTCTTCGGCGACAAAGAAGAAGTAATTGACCACGTGCTCTGGCTCTCCGGTGAAGCGTTTGCGCAGTTCCGGATCCTGAGTGGCGACGCCGACCGGGCAGGTGTTCAGATGGCACTTCCGCATCATGATGCAGCCGGAGACGATCAAGGGGGCGGTGGCGAAGCCCAGTTCATCAGCGCCCAGCAAGGCAGCAATCACGACATCGCGGCCCGTGCGCATGCCGCCGTCGGCCTGCACCGAAATACGCCCTCTGAGCTTGTTCAGCACCAGCGTTTGGTGCGTTTCTGCCAAACCGATTTCCCACGGAAGTCCGGCATGCTTGATGGATGTTACCGGACTCGCCCCGGTGCCGCCGTCGTAGCCCGCGATGGTCACATGGTCGGCATGCGCCTTGGCCACTCCGGCCGCAATGGTACCGACGCCGACTTCGGACACCAGCTTGACACTGATGCGCGCCTGCGGATTCACGTTTTTCAAATCGTGGATCAGTTGGGCCAGGTCCTCGATCGAGTAAATATCATGATGCGGCGGCGGCGAGATCAGGCCGACACCGGGTGTTGAATGCCGAACCTTGGCAATCACGGCATCAACTTTGTGACCGGGAAGCTGACCGCCTTCGCCAGGCTTCGCTCCCTGCGAAATCTTGATTTGAATGTCGTCGGCATTGACCAGGTATTCGGTCGTCACGCCGAAGCGGCCGGAGGCCACCTGTTTGATCGCCGAACGCATCGAATCGCCATTGGGCAGGGGCTGGAAGCGTTCGGGCAACTCACCGCCTTCACCGGTATTCGACTTTCCGCCGATCCGGTTCATCGCGATCGCCAGCGTGGTATGGGCTTCGTACGAGATCGACCCGAACGACATGGCACCGGTCGCGAAACGTTTCACGATGTCCTTCGCCGGCTCGACTTCCTCCAACGGGATGGGGGTTTCGGCATAGTTGAAGTCGAGCAGTCCGCGCAGCGTCAGCAGACGCTCATTTTGCTCGTTGATCGACCGGGTGTAGTCGAGGTACTGCTCCCAGTCGTTCTTCCGTGTCGCGTGCTGCAGTTTGGAAATCGTGTCCGGGGTCCAGGCATGGTCTTCGCCGCGAACGCGATAGGCATATTCACCGCCGACATCCAGTGCATTACGGTAGAGCGGAGCGTCACTGTAAGCATCCCGATGGCGGCGCACGGTTTCTTCCGCAATCTCCGGCAGCCCCACGCCGTCGGTGGTGCAGGCGGTTCCGGTGAAGTACTGCTCCAGCAGTCCGTCGCTCAGGCCGATGGCGTTGAAGATCTGGGCACCACAGTAGGACTGATAGGTCGAGATTCCCATCTTTGACATGATTTTCAGCAGACCCTTGCCGATGGCCTTGACATACCGCTGATGGGCCTCTTCTTCGGACAGCGGTTCTGGCAATTTTTCGCGCAGGTCGGACAGTGTGTCGAAAGCGAGATACGGGTTGATCGCCTCCGCGCCGTATCCCGCCAGCAGGGCAAAATGGTGCACCTCGCGCGCTTCCCCGGTTTCGACGACCAGTCCGACCACGGTCCGTAGACCGGCCCGGATGAGATGGTGGTGGACCGCGGACGTGGCCAGCAGTGCAGGAATAGCGATGTGTTCGGCATCCATCTCACGGTCGGAGAGGATCAGGATATTGTTTCCCTTCTGCACCGCTTTCTCGGCGCGTTCGCACAACGCGTTGAGCGCCGGTTCCATGCCCGAGGCACCGCTGTCGGCGAGATAGCAGATGCTGAGCGTCGTAGTCTTGAAGGCGCCGCTGGTGCGCGCTTCGATCCGTCGCACCTTCTCGAGGTCACGGTTGCTCAAGATCGGCTGATGCACCTCGAGCCGCTTGTTGGGCCCGCCGGCGCTCAACGCGAGCAGATTGGGCCGCGGACCGATGTGAGACACCAGCGACATGACCAACTCCTCGCGGATCGAGTCGATGGCGGGGTTAGTGACCTGGGCGAAACCTTGCTTGAAATAGTCGTACAGCAGACGTGGCCTGTTCGACAGCACGGCCAGCGCCGCATCGGTGCCCATGGAGCCAACGGGTTCCTGACCGCTCATCGCCATCGGCCGGAAGAATACCTTTAGGTCTTCCTGGGTGTAGCCGAACGCCTGCTGGCGGTCCAGCAGGGTTTGATGGTCGGGCGGCATCGCGGCCACTTCGGGCGGCAGATCTTCCAAATGGATCTGGGTCTGACTCAGCCACTCGGCATGGGGAGCCCGTTCGGCAAGATTCGACTTGATCTCGGCGTCGTCGATGATGCGCCCTTGTTCCAGGTCGATCAAAAACATCTTTCCGGGCTGCAGGCGCCACTTCTTGATGATCTTATGCTGCGGAACGTCCAGCACGCCCATTTCCGAGGCCATGATCACATAATCATCGTCGGTGATCAGGTAACGGGCAGGGCGGAGGCCGTTTCGGTCCAGCGTCGCGCCGATTTGTATGCCGTCGGTGAAAGCGACCGCGGCCGGGCCGTCCCACGGTTCCATCAGCGCGGAGTAGTATTCGTAGAATGCCCGCCGTTTGTCGTCCATCAACGGATTCCCGGCCCAGGCTTCCGGGATCAGCAGCATCATGGCGTGAACGAGAGAGTAGCCGCCGGCGACCAGCAATTCGAGCGCATTGTCGAAGCAGGCAGAGTCCGACTGCCCCTCCGCGATCAGTGGCCAGATTTTCTCCAGGTCCTCGCCCAGCAGCTCGGACGACATCGACTGACGCCGCGCCGCCATCCAGTTGATGTTGCCGCGGATCGTATTGATCTCGCCGTTATGGGCGATCATCCGAAACGGGTGAGCCAAATCCCAGGTCGGGAAGGTGTTGGTCGAGAAACGCTGGTGGACCAAGGCCAGCCCCGAGACCATGTCTTCGTCGTTCAAATCCTGGTAGAAGACACCGACCTGGTCGGCCAGCAGCATGCCTTTGTACACCAGAGTGCGCGACGAAAACGACGGGAAGTAAAACATGTTGCCGTCGCTCAGTCCCAGCTGACGAACGGCATTTTCGACCTGCTTCCGGATGACGAAGAGCTTGCGCTCGAAAGTGCTCTGATCGGGACATGGGTTGCTGCGCCCGATGAACACCTGGCGAATGACCGGTTCCACCGCCAGCACGCTCGGCCCGAGTCCGTGATCGTCCACCGGTACGTCTCTCCAACCGAGCACGGATTGTCCCTCGGCCCGAATGAATTGCTCGATGATCTGTTCGCAGCATGCGCGGTCGTCTGCATTCTGGGGCAGAAAGACCATGCCGACGCCGTAGTGGCCTTCCGGCGGGAGGTCGAGGCCGTCTTGACGGCATCGCTTCCGCAGAAATGTGTCGGGTATCTGAATTAGAATCCCGGCTCCGTCGCCCGCCAAAGGGTCAGCGCCTACCGCACCGCGATGGGTGAGATTTCTCAACAGGTCCAAGCCCTGCCGGATGATATGATGGCTCTTGTGCCCTTTGATATGGGCGATGAAGCCAACGCCGCACGCATCGTGTTCATGTCGGGGGTCGTAGAGACCCTGCTTGGTAGGTATCGCAAACTGACTCATGGGCTTACCTCGGTTGGCTGGTACCGCAATCGCGACGGCGGTAATGACTGGCTCCGGAGGAATTCGAATCACCGTGCCATACCATCGCCATCGGCCGGTGCTGGATTTCTCGCAGCGGCGTACCGTTCGAGAGGTGCGCCGTGGAGACAAATGACCTTCGACTATAGAAAATCAGACCCCTAATTTCAAGCGTCGTGCCGTTCGGCAAGATGAAATCTCTGTTCCATGATCGTGCTCTAACCCGTCGTCGCTTCCGATCGAGCGGTTTTGCGGGACGCTGCGGCCAGCGCCGCACGTCTTCCCGTCGGGTTGGAGAAAGTAATCGAGGAGTATGATGGAAAATCAGTATGATGTGGTAATCGTCGGAGGGGGCATGGTAGGCGCGACGCTGGCGTGCGCCCTCGGCGGGAGTTCGTTGCGAGTCGCTGTCGTCGAAGGCGAATTCCCGGCCGAATTTGCCCCGGAGCAGCCGCGAGACATTCGCGTTTCAGCCGTCAGCATTGCTTCGGTCAGCATCTTCGATACCTTGGGTGCGTGGCGAGGCATGACGACGCGCCGATGTTGCCCTTTCCGCCGGATGCGGGTCTGGGAGGGGCAAGGCGATGTCGAATTCAACTGCCGCGATATCAACGAGTCGGTGCTGGGCTATATCGTCGAGAACCGCGTGATTCAGTTGGCGCTGCTCGAACGCGTGCGCGATTTCGACAATATCCGCTTGTGGTGTCCGGCCAACACCCGTGCGATCGATTACTCGCCCGACACATCGACCGTGACGCTGGAGGACGGGACGGCGCTGACCACGCGCTTGCTGGTAGCTGCCGACGGCGGGTTTTCCCGAGTGCGGCAGGCAGCCGGGATGGGGGTCAGCCATCAGGACTATGAACAGCAGGCCCTGGTGTTGACCGTCGAGACGGGCTATGGTCAGCAAGACATTACGTGGCAGCGCTTTGTGCCCACCGGGCCGCAGGCATTCCTTCCGCTGACCGGAAACTATGCCTCGCTGGTTTGGTATCACACGCCCGAGAACGTCAAACGATTGAGGGCTTGTACGGATGCCGAACTGCTCGGCGAACTGACCCGCGAATTCCCGCTCTGCCTAGGTGACGTCCGAAGGATTGTGGCACGCGGCAGTTTCCCGCTCAGACGTCAGCATGCGCTGTGTTACGCCAAGGACGGCGTTGCACTGATCGGCGACGCGGCGCATATGATTCATCCGCTGGCTGGGCAGGGCGTCAATATCGGCCTGCTGGACGCCGCGGCGCTGGCCGAGGTGATCGTTACAGCAGCAACCCGCAACGAGGATTTTGGTGCGGCGGAGACTCTGAAGCGTTACGAGCGGATGCGGCGTACCGATAACCTCGTGATGATGTCGGCGATGGATTTGTTCTACCGCCTGTTCGGCAACGCCAATGTCCCGCTGAAATTCTTGCGCAATCTCGGCTTGGGGTTGGCGGAGCGGATTGTGCCAGCGAAAAACTTCTTCATGCGTCAGGCGATGGGCATCCAGGGCAAGCTACCCAAGCTGGCTCGCGGCGAGGCGCTGGACGGTTGAAGGGATGACAGTCCTGCTGCTTCACGACCAACGTGGGAACGCTGGAGAAATGTCTCGGTGGCGTTGTCTACGGAGCAGACTCCAGCGCACTATAATGCGGCGGAGAGCAATTGTCCGGCACGTGGGGCAGCTCCTAACATCCACTCGGAATTGAACACAAATACATGATGCGCTGGCTTCCAATGACTTTGGTTATGTTCCTCTCCGGCTGCTATTCCTACGGGGGTTGGCAGCCGACGGTGGATACCTATAACAACCCGAACGTGCAGCGTCTCGAACAGGATAAGGTCGAATGCCAAGCGCTCGCGCGTCAGGCCGGCAGCACCGGGACCGAAGCCGTCCAGGGCGGCGTCGCGGGAGGTTTGATCGGCGCCGCGGCAGGCGCGGCGATCGGCGCTGCAGTCGGTAGCCCGGGCACCGGCGCCGCCATCGGGGCCGCCAGCGGAGGCATCGGTGGCGCGACCATGCAGGGCATCGGCGGTGAGGACCAGTTCAAGCGGGCGTACATCAACTGTATGCGCAACCGCGGCCACAACGTGATCAATTGACGATCGCCGTCGGCCCGCTTCGGTCATGAACATCCTGGGTCCTGGAGCATTTTTACATCCATGAACTCTCTCGCAGACGCCCTTCGGCAGGCCGCGCGGCAATTCGCGGCCGAGACCGCAGTGATTTCAGGCGGCTCGCGCATCGATTTCGCGACGCTCGATGTGTGTTCCGACGGGTTGGCGATCACTCTCGCCGAACGAGGCATGCGGAAAGGGGAGCGTGTCGCGCTCTACTGTCCCAATGGCCCCGAGTTTGCGACCGCTTACGTTGCAATAGTGAAAAGCGGGGCGGTCGTTGTTCCCATCAACCTGTTGTTGAATCACGAGGAAATCGTCCACATTCTGGTTGACGCCGAGGTGTCCGCGTTGATCTTCCATCCCCAGTTGAGCGCGGAGGCCAAGCGTCTGTTGGACCGGGTGTCGCGGCTCAAGCTCGCGATCTCTACCGGCGAAGCGGACGAACCGGTCCTCGACTGGAAGACCGCAGTGGCGCCGCGCGGCACACCCCCGGCGATCGCATACGACCCGGATGAGGATCTGGCCGCGATCTTGTATACCTCGGGGACGACTGGCCGACCGAAAGGCGCCATGCTCACGCATCGAAATCTGTTGGCCAATACCGTGAGCGTGCGTGAGGCGATGGATTGGCGGCCGGGTCAGGAGATTGTTCTCGTCGTGCTGCCGATGTTTCATGCATTCGCCGCCACCGTAGGAATGCTGACCCCGTTGGTTGCCGGCTGTACGCTGGTACCGGTACCGAAATTCGAACCCGAGCAGGTGGCCCGCGTGATCGACGCGACGCAGGCAACGATTTTCCTCGGCGTGCCCAGCATGTACATGATGTTGCTGAAGCTCAAGGACAACCGTGTTCCGCTGCTGCGGTCGCTGCGTTTCTGCGTCTCAGGCGGTGCGGCGTTGCCGGTCGACGTGTTATCCCGCTTCGAAGCGAGATTCGGTATTCGGGTCTACGAGGGCGATGGACCGACCGAATGCTCGCCGGTCACCTGCGTCAATCCGGTCGGCGGTTTGGTCAAGCCGGGTACCGTCGGTCTCCCGCTGCCGGGGGTGGAAATGAAGATCGTCGGTGAACGGGGTGAGGATCTGGACGATGACCAGGTCGGCGAAATCGCAGTGCGCGGAGCCAACGTGTTCAAGGGATATTGGAATCACCCGGAAGCCACCGCCGAATGCTTTCTGGGTGACTGGTTCTTGACCGGCGATCTTGGTTCCAGGGACTCAGACGGCTATTTCAGCATCGTGGATCGGAAGAAGGACCTGATCATCGTCAACGGCATGAATGTTTATCCGCGGGTGATCGAGGAGATCCTGCACCGCTGCCCGGAGATCAAGGAGGCGGCCGTGGTCGGCGAGCCGCACCGACTGCACGGTGAAATTCCGGTCGCGTTCGTGTCGCTGCATCAGCCAGGATCGATGACGCCGGCGGCGATCCGC
>JALORT010000321.1 GCA_025458755.1 Methylotetracoccus sp. | reverse complement strand
TACTCATCGGTGCGGATAGCCGCCGGTACGATCAACTCGCTTGCGTCAACGGCCGCAGGCAGCTCGGGCACGACGTTCTCCGCTTCCGGATGCGCTGTGTCCATCTTGCGTACGATGACGCAGGGGCAATAGTGCAGAACCATTTCACCGCGCTGATCGATGCCAGGAAAGCGCACGTAAACGACGCGGTCGTGCGGACACGATTCTCCTAGAGGCCGAATACCGTCGAATCCGAGGTGAGCGTATCCCGCGGACAGACCGGCCGGCCGAAACGGCCGGCGGCGTAGCCCAGGTTGGCAATGGCATAGGAAGGCCAGCACATCATCAACCGCAGAGCGCGCGCAACCCATGCGGTGCGCAAAGGTATCCGCCGAAGCATCGGCAAGCCGCGTACCGGTCAGCACCGTGTAAAGCGTAACATCCCCTCGGTAATAGTCATCGGTGCGGGGTGGGAAATTTTCCGCCCGATGCTGAAATCCTCGAGGCAATTCCCACTCTGGTCTTTCGGCTCATTTGACCCTCCTCCGTGTTGAACTCCAAGAAAAGCCTTACCAGCCATAGGCTGCGGCCAGCTCCGGATCGCGTCGGGCGACGAGCCGCGCCAAATCGACGATGACCTTGGCCTGTTTCCAGGTCGCATCGTCCTGCATCTTGCCGTCGATGGTCGCCACGCCACTGCCATCGGGCATCGCTTCGAGAATGCGCTTGGCGAACAGCACTTCCTTGACGTCCGGGCTGAAGACGCGCTTGGCAATGGCGATCTGGTTCGGCGCCAACGACCAGGCTCCCGAGCAGCCCATCAGGAAGGCATTGCGGAACTGCGCTTCGCAGGCGGCTTCGTCCTTGAGGTCGCCAAACGGACCGTAGAATGAATGCAGCCCATGCGCCACGGCCGCATCGACCATGCGCGCGATGGTGTAATGCCAGAGATCCTGCTGATAGAAGGCGCGCGTCTCCTTGCCTTCTTCCTGATCGACAAGGACGCCGTAACCGGGATGCCCGCCACCGACCCGCGTCGTCTTCATGCCGCGCGAAGCGGCCAGATCGGCCGGGCCGAGGCTCAGGCCATGCATGCGTGGGCTGGCGCCGCAGATGGCTTCGACGTTGGTCACGCCCTGCGCCGTTTCAAGCAGGGCATGCAGCAGGATCGGTTTTTTGATCCCATGTTTTGCTTCGAGCAGGGACACATACTGGTCGACGAAGTGAATATCCCACGGCCCCTCGACCTTGGGAATCATGATCACATCGACCTTGTTGCCGACGTGTTTGATGATCTCGCTCAAGTCATCGAGTATCCAGGGGCTGTTCAAGGCATTGACGCGCACCCACATCGCGGTGTCGCCGAAGTCGTTGTTGCTCAGCAACTCGATGAAGCCCGCACGCGCGGCGTCCTTGGATTCGATCGGGATGGCGTCTTCGAGGTTGCCGCACATCACATCGCACTGTTTGGCCGTCTCGGGGGCCTTGTTGCGGATCTTTTCGATGTGTGGCGGGAAGAAGTGAATCATCCGTTCCGGTCTCACCGGCAGTTCGCGCAGGGGTTGCGGTGCGCCGATGGCGAGTGGCTTGTAGAAATGAACGGGCAGCTTCATGGCATTCTCCTTTAGCAACGGAAGGCGGATGAACTTTACGGAAGTCTGGGTGCTGTTGAGTATTGTAGTTCAGGTCGGGCCGGCAACGATGCCGTCATCGTGCAGACGCCCCACTTCGGCTTCGCTCGAGCCGAGAATGTCGAGCAGAATCTGGTCGGTATGTTCCCCGAGTACCGGCGCCAGCTTTGCCGGCCGGCGGGGTACGTTCTTGAAATCAAGTGGCGTGGACGGTGCCAGATACGATCCGATACCCGGCTGATCGACCATCGAGAACATCGGTTGTCCACCGAACAATCCGCATCTTTGGCAATCGCTCCCCGCACGCCACGGTAGGGGCCCCAGGTGACCCGGTTGGCATCGAGAAGATGCGCGGCCTCAAGCATCGTACGGGCCTGGAACCATGGCTCCATGATTGCGGCGATCTCCTGCCGCGCGCGAAACCGATTGCCTTCGTCGTTGAGGTCAAGACCCAGCCGGATGCCGAGCTTCTCGATCGCGTCCTGCTGCCTGCTGGCCTTGATCAGGCATTGCCGCTGCATGTCGGTCAGGCCGACGATCATCAGGCGTTTACCGTCCAGTGTTCCGAAGTCGCGCCCGCAGGAGCCATAGAGATAGTTGCCATACTGGGGTCGATCCGCGTTATTGACCATCACTTCGGCGAGCAGGCCGAGATTGCCGAGCATCGCCAGCGCCACGTCCTTCAATGACAGACGAACCAGTTGTCCTTCGCCGGTGAGTCGTCGATGTCTTTCGGCGGCGAGCAGACCGATCGCGATCATGTGTCCACTGGTGTAATCCCACGCCGGAAAAGCGTCGTTCACAACCTCCGACGAATCGATCGGCCCGTTCAATTAGGGCAGCCCGACCTGTGGGTTAACGGTGTAATCGACCTCCGACCCACCATCACGTCGACCAAGGAAGTTGATCATGATCAAATCCTGACGATGGGCTTTCAGCGTGTCATGGCTGAGCCATCCCCTGGTCTGAAAATTGGTGCTGAACAGGCCGGCATTTTCACCCGGAGCGCAGATCAGCCGCGTCAGCAATTCCTGCCCTTTGGGCTGACGAAAATCGATGGCGATAGAGCGCTTGCCCTTGTTCAGTCCAGCCCAGAAAAGGCTGTGTTTGCCATCCAGGGTCAGCGGCCAGCGGCTGTTGTCAAGCCCGCCGTCAATCGGATCGAAACGGATGACGTCAGCACCGAGTTGCGCCAAAGTCATCCCACCCGGTGGTGCAGCGACAGGAGCGGTGCCTTCGACAACACGCAAGCCTTTGAGAATTCCTTCCATTTCGTCCACCAAGCCCGTGTTGTGCTATGCTCGAGCGGTTTCAGATCACGCGCTTTTGACGCAGTACATCAATCTCGTTCTGATTCATTCCGAGCAGACCGGAGAGCACTTCATCCGTATGTTGCCCGAGCTTGGGACCGAGGTGATTGATGCGCCCCGGTGTGACCGACAGGCGCGGAATCACCGAGGGCACGATGACTGTCTCGCCAATGTCCGGCTCGTCGATGGCCACCAGATTGCGTCTCGAGTGAAACTGCCGGTCGCCGAAAATATCGGCAATGCTGTTCAGGGGGCCAGCCGGCGCACCCGCGGCGAAGCAGCGGGAAAGCAGCTCTTCGCGCGGCAGAGACCCGCACCAGTCGCGAACGATTTCGTTAACGTCGTGACGATGTTCCATGCGCACCTTCTGATCCCCAAAAACGTGTGCCGCCGCCAGTTCGGGGCGCCCCATGGCCGTCGCCAGCCGTTCGAAAAGTTTGTCGGTGACACACGAAATGGCCACCCACTTTCCGCTATCCTTGGTCGGGAAGTGGCCGTGCGGACAGGCGAAATCATTGTGTGTCGGTCCGTGCCGCTCGCGTACCGTTCCGTACATCCCATAGGCCGGTGCCAGCTCGTCGGTGCAGCGAAACACCGACTCGTAGAGGGCGGCGTCGATATACTGGCCACGGCCGGTGCGCTCGCGGTGGTGCAAAGCCATCAAGATGCCCATGCAGCCGTAGAGCCCGGTCAGGTAATCACCGATGGTGGTCGACCCGGGAGTGACTGGTGTTCCCCTCGGCATACCCGAGAGAAAGGCAATGCCGCCGACGGCGTGCGCGACGCGGGCAAAACCA
>JALORT010000320.1 GCA_025458755.1 Methylotetracoccus sp. | reverse complement strand
TCCTCCAGGGAGTCGGGCAAAGGCGCGGCGGCGACGGGCCGTGGCGGCGCCGGCGCTTCGAAGTCGACTGTCACAGAATTCAGTTCAGGAATTCCCGCACTCGCGTTGGGGCGGGTCGTCGACAGCGTCAAAGCCGCATTATCCCAGCTCTCGCCGCTGTTCTGGCGGATTTCCGCGCGCCTGATGAGTGACAGCGAGGGAGCGGCCGTCTTGTCGCCGGTCGCAAGCCTCGCGTCATAAAGCGGGCTCCATGACGCCCCGGGCACCTGATAGCGGACCACGAGATCCGCATCGAGCGGCGCCAGCGCATCGACGTGCACTTTGACCTCGGTACGCTCCTCTTCCGCTGGCGAGAGACCTTGCAGCTTTCTTTCCAGATCGTCGATCTGCCGGTCGAGCGCCCGCATCTTGACTTGGGCATCCACGACGTTGCGCTGCGCCTCCAGGCTGCCCGTGGCGATCGTGGTCAGAACCTGCGACCAGTCTTCGCTGCGCTCCGTCCCCTGCGCCGGCGCCGGACGCATGGGGAGCTGGCTCAAGTTGCTGATCAGGTCTTTCTGCGTCTGCGCCGCATTCATCTGGGCTTCAGCGGAACTGCGCTGATCGCGAAGGATCTGAATATCATCTTCGATCCTCCGCCGTTCGCTCGCAGCAACGGCGACGTCCGTGCTCGGCACCATGAGGCGGCGGCTGTCCACCGATCCGATCTCGAGCTTTCCCGTCGCCAATCCTTCGACGCGAATGGAACTGGGAACCGCATCCGGAGGCAGATCTGACAGGATGACGGTGTGCATGCCTTTCTCGAGCCTGACTTTCGCAACCCGGCTCACTTCGGCGCCCTGCGGGAAAATCGTGACCGCGTCGACCCGCGACGGCACCGGCAGATCGGCGGCCGGGGCTACGGCCGGCCAGGTAAGACAAAAGGCGATGACAGCAGCGCGACGCATGGGCGGTGTCCTGTTGTGGGAGTGTCAGGGGTGGCGTGCGGTCTCTTCACGACCGAATTAAGGCTGGCCGCTAGAATGCAGCCCGGCCGCGGCGCAGGCGCCGTGATAGGCCCAGTCGATCCAGGGTAGGACGGCCTCGATATCGTGCGCGTCGACAGTTGGACCCGTCCAGATCCTGAGACACGGCGGCCCCCCGCGATGTCCAGCAATGTCGAAGGCGGCACCCTCCGCTTCCAGAAGCGACGCGAGATGCGCGACGAGGCGTCTCTGGCCAGACTCGCCAAGATCGCGGATCGCCGGATCTGCGAAACCGATGACGGCCGATGTGAGCGATCGTGTGCTCGCGTCCGCCACCGGATCGGCGGCCCACTGCGAGCGCGCCATCCACGCATGTACAAGAGAGGCATTCCGTGATGCACGCGCCTGCAAACCTGCGAGCCCTCCGGCGCTTTCAGCCCATCGGACAGCCTGCGCGCAGTCTTCCACGCACAGCATCGACGGCGTGTTGATGGTTTGTCCTTCGAAAAGCGCCTCGTCGAAGTGTCCCGGCCGAGCGAGACGGAAAAGTTTTGGGACCGGCCACGACGGAACATGATTTCGCAATCGCGCGACGGCCCGTGGCGAAAGGATGAGGATGCCGTGAGCGGCTTCGCCTCCCAGACACTTCTGCCAGGAGAACGTCACCACATCGAGCTTCTGCCAGTCAAGGTCCTGCGCAAAAACCGCCGACGTCGCGTCGCAGAACACGAGACCTTGCCGGTCAGCCGCGATCCAATCGAAATCGGCAACGCGAACACCGGACGTGGTCCCGTTCGCCGTGAAGATGATGTCGCGATCCGGCCCGGCGGCGGAGAAATCCGGTAGCCTGCCAAATGGTGCGTCACGGATGACGACATCGGCGATCTTCAACTCTTCGATGACATCTCGAACCCACAGCCGTCCGAAAACATCCCAGGCGAACACGTCGACGCCACGCGGGCCCAGCAACGACCACAACGCCATCTCGAACGCGCCGGTATCCGAACCCGGAACGATCGCCAGCCGGTAGCCGGACGGAAGCTCCAGCAGACGCGACAACGAAGAAATCAAATCTCTGATCGCAGCGAGCCCGTCGGCAGAACGGTGCGAGCGCCCGACCTTGGCGTTGGCCAGCCAGGAGGGCGACCAGCCGGGCGGCTTCGCGCAAGGGCCGCTCGAGAAGAACGGACGTGAAGGTTTAAGCGGCGGTTTGGGCAGGCCGGGCATAGGATTGGTCATGGCGGGGCGTAGACTGGGCCGGACAGTGGCCCGCGATATCCATCGCGTCAATCCCGGTAGAAAACGAAAGGGGCGCCAACCTGACGTGCGCCCCTTTATCCCGTCACCGTTAACGGCGCTCCTCAATCGATGTTGAGCCGGATCCCGGTGCGCAGCTGATGCTGGCCCATATCCTTGATCTCGACGGTGCTCGTTCCGTTCACGCTGGGGCTGTCTACCGACAGACCGCCGCTCTGCCAGAGGTATCGGTAACCGGTGTCCCAGATGACACTGTCGCTCACCTGGATGGCGAGGCCTGCCATCAGAGCGCCGGCGAAATCCCAGCCCTCCGCCGAAGACGAGCTTTCAGGAATATCGGGCGGGCTCACGCAGGGGCTGGTGCAGGTGGCAGTTTCCGACGAGGTCCGCTTGAGCTGACGGTAAGTGACGCCCACGCCACCGCCGATGTAGGGCGTAAATCGCGTCGAATTGCGGAAATCGTAGTACAAGTTGAACATGCCCAGGTCCTGCTCGAACTTGATCGTTTCCTGCCTCGCAACCGTGTAGGTGTCCGCATCGATGATTTCGATGAACGTCTCGTCGCCGCCTCCGTCAATCTGCGCCGACGAGAAAAGATCGATGGCGATTTCCGCGCGAAGCGACGGCGTGATGTAACGGCCCGCGCCGATGCTTCCGAATTCCATGGTCTCGACATCATCAATGGAGCGCAAGGTCATCGATGTGCCGTATTCGTCCAAGGTGCCGTCCGAAAGCCAGGCCGCGCCCGTGTCGAACCTGACATAGTATTCCGGCTCGTAGACCGGAAGCGGGGCCGGGGCGGGAATGGGAACGGCCGCAGCATAATCCTTCACACCCGTGTAGATCACGTCTCCACCGGCAAAGGCCGACCCCGCCACCCCCATCATGGATGCCGCCGCAAGTGTAAGGCCCGCAATTTTCATGCTCATCGTCGTTCATCCCCTCATCGGGGGCGCGGACCGGCCGCGCCTCCTTCTCCGCTCCCTCCCGGCGATTGGGAACGCGAGGTACCTGAGGTCCACCGGCGAGACATCCTGGGCCTGCAGCCGGGTCGAGGGGCTGCCGCCAGACGCACACAGGAACCAGGACGAACATCATCTCGCAGTTGACCCGGTACTCAAGCGGCCCCAAGGGCCCCGCCGGGACTGTCCGGTTCCCGGAGCCGGGCACCGAACCTTTCTGCCTTCATCTCACGGGCGAAGCGAACCCCGCCCAATCCCAAACACGCTCGCGAACAGCGGCCTCTGCGTTACGCCCGCCGCAAGTGTGATTTTGTCTTTCAACAGAAAGGATGAAGCAGAAGATTTAAGGGACACTTAACTGCGAGCACGAAAGGAAACACCGCCCTCCTGGCCGGAGTGGCGGTGCCCATTCGTCAGTAACCGGACATCAACAAACGGTTAACCGTTCATGCAGCCTGCGCCGCCACCTTCACGGCATCGACGATGTCGCCGACGACGGCGTTGACGAGCATCTCGTCGTCGCCCTCCGCCATGAC
>JALORT010000319.1 GCA_025458755.1 Methylotetracoccus sp. | reverse complement strand
GACGTTCCCATGCCGGCGGTTAATGCCGGGTTAAGCGGTTGCCGCCAGGGCTGAGATGCTAGACGCTTTCGCCGTCGGTGCAGGTCCTCGGCTGATCGGGAAACCAGCCGCGGGCAGTCCAGTCGGGAGTGCGTGGGTCTTTTTCGGCTTCGGCGGCCGTGCGGGCGACGAAGTGGAACTCGAAGCAATTCTCGCTCGCCTGACGGACGCGATAACAGCCGCCCGACGCATCCCCGTCATATATGGTGCAGAAGGTTCCGGCACGTACCGACCATTTCCCGCCCGATGTGCGGAGCGCGTCGCGATAGGAGACGGACCCGTCCTCGGCGTAGGTCTCGTGGAACATGTCGCCGTTCTCGTATTCACCGAAAATGCTGCGGCCGCCGAATGTGGCGGTCAATTCGGTATTCGACATCCAAACGGGTTTCGCTGCACCGGGGACGGCTGCGGTCAGCAGAAGTCCCCCAATCAGGCCAAACGTCCAAGCTCGCATTCCCGTTGCCCCTTGGGTGGCGTGTGCCGATGTCATTTAGGCGGCGTGCGCGGCGGTCTGATGGCGAGATTACACTTATGGATGAAGAGGGGTTTCAACGCCGCTCTGGAGGCTTTTTGCACCCATGTGCGTCTTGAAAGCGGGGGCTAGCCCGCGTATGGGAACGCTACATCCAGAAAAGCGCCGCTCGCGGCACCCCGAACAGTCGGATTCGGGGCCAAAATCAAGGACCTCAGGTCATGGGCTTTAAGATCGCCGTCGTTGGCGCCACGGGCAATGTCGGCCGTGAAATGATGAACGTGCTCATTGAGCGCCGTTTCCCGATCAGCGAAGTTTACGCGCTGGCATCGCGCCGGTCGGTTGGCACGGAAGTGTCGTTCGGCGACAAGACCATTAAGTGCCAGGATCTGGAGACATTCGATTTCTCGAAGGTCGACATCTGCCTGATGTCGGCCGGCTCGAGCGTGGCCAAGGAATGGGCTCCGCGGATTGGCGCGAAGGGTTGCGTGGTGATCGATAACTCGTCGTGCTGGCGCTATGACCAGGACGTGCCGCTCATCGTGCCGGAAGTGAATGCAAGCGCCATTCGCGGATACACGAAGAAGAACATCATCGCGAACCCGAACTGTTCGACTGCGCAGCTCGTGGTTGCGCTGAAGCCCCTGCACGATGCGGCGAAAATCAATCGCGTCGTGATTTCGACCTATCAGTCGGTGTCGGGCGCCGGTAAGGACGCCATGGATGAGCTTTGGCAGCAAACGAAGTCGAAGTACGTTCCCGGTACCGAGGTCGAACCGAAGAAATTCACAAAGCAGATCGCGTTCAACTGCATTCCTCACATCGACGTCTTCATGGAAGACGGCTACACGAAAGAGGAATGGAAGATGAATGCCGAGACGAAGAAAATTCTTGATCCCAAGATCAAGGTGACCGCGACGTGTGTGCGCGTGCCGGTCTTCGTGGGGCATTCCGAGTCCGTCAATATCGAGTTCGAGAACCCGATTAGCGCCGAGGAAGCGCGGGAGATCCTGCGCAACGCACCGGGGATTCTGGTCGTCGATAAGCGCGAGCCCGGTGGATACGCGACTCCCGTGGAAGCGGCGGGAGAGTTCTCGACCTACGTTTCGCGCATTCGGGAAGATGCCACGGTGGAGAATGGCCTGGCGCTTTGGATAGTTTCAGACAACCTGCTGAAAGGCGCGGCGCTCAATGCGGTGCAGATCGCAGAGTCGATGCTGGAACAGAACCTGCTTAAAGCCGCGGCCTGAAACTTCGAAGGCCAGACTTCAAAACAAAGCCGTCGGTCGCAGGACCGGCGGTTTTTGCTTGCACAGTTTCAGCGATCAGGTGGTGGCCGGCGGATTGTCCCGGATCTTACCGAGCGCTGTAACAATGGTGCTGAGATCGGAGAGGAATCGTTCGCGCTGCCCGGCCGGGATCGCCGAAAGGATGCGTTCATCCACGCGACGGGCAACGGGATCGGCCACGCGAAGCGATTTCCAGCCTTCGTCTGTAAGACGCACGGCATAGGCGCGGGCGTCTTCCTTGGTGCGGCGGCGGGTGAGCAGTCCCTTCTTCAACATGCGGCGGACGATATCAGCCAGCGTCGAACGATCGATGCCGGTTCTATCGACGAGCTGGGTCTGACTCAGCCCTTCATTCTGAGAAACGGTCAGCAGCACGGCGTATTGACGGGGTGTTAGATCGTCCAGGCCCATCTCAGCCTGGAAGATGTCGGCAGCACACTGACCTGCCCGATGCAATTGATGAATGGGCGAGCGATCAAGCTGATTGGCAGATGCCAGACGAGGAGGTGCTTCTTTGGCCATTGCTTGCACGGTCATGTTTTTTCTTCTGTGCGTAGCGGCGGGTAAACATTGTTACGATTCAACGCAACATACCCTCTACGATTTGAAGAAAATACAAGTTTGCCCCTACCGTCCACCAAAAACAGGGGCGGGGACAACAAAGTCTAAACGCGCGATCCAGACTGATCCGACAAGCTGATTTTCGTTGGAAATAGGTCAGTACATCTACGGGTGAGATGTCAGTCTTGCTTCATCTCGTAGGTTTTCAGGAGCCCCATTTGTGCGATGCCGAAAATCATCGTGAGGGGCATGATTCCGAAGACCTTGAAGCTGACCCAGGTGTCGGTCGAGAAGTTACGCCAGACCACTTCGTTCAGGACTGCCAGCACGACAAAGAACAGGCCCCAGCGCAACGTCAACTGACGCCATCCCTCTTCCGTGAGCTTGAAGACGTCGCCAAACAAGTGACGCAGCAGCGAGTGCCCCGCGACGAGTCCGCCGAGCAAGACGCTGGCGAAGATCAGGTTCACAATCGTGGGCTTGAGCTTGATGAACTGCTCGTCAGCTAGCCACAGCGTCATACCACCGAAAATGATGACGAAGAACGCAGAGACAAGTGGCATCACCGCCAGCTTGCCAAACATGATGCGCGAGGCGACGATCGAAATTGCAGTGGCTGCAATCAGGACGCCGGTACCCCAGAAAATGCCGGCACGCGAGTTGACGAAGAAAAACACGAGAAGCGGACCCAATTCGACCAGCAGCTTCCATAGTTGCTGCGTGTCGACTTCCGGCTCCGAAGCTTTTGGCGCTTCTTCTTTTGCGTTCTGCGGATCGGTCATTACGTCCTCTCAAACGCTACAACGGTATGGGCCCAGGCTTAGCGCTGTCATGCCTGTTGATCGGTGCCCCGACGAGCCGCGGCCTTGATGTGTTCGCTCACTGGCTGAGCCGTGGCCGCAGCTGCGGCCAGAGTTCCGGTAGCGCCCTCATCATCAGGCATCGGTAGATGGTGGCGCTGCATCCACCGCGTCAAAAGCCATGCATAGAGACCACTCAGCGGCATGATGAGCGCGATCTTGAATGCGATCCAGATATTTACGCCGCTCATTTCATGACCGAAGACATTGTAGATTTGCGCATCATGGAAGGTCAAACGTACGACCTCGTTCAAAACGGCGGTGAAAACGAAGAACCAAGCGAAGCTGCGGGTGAACGTGTTCCAGCCTTCTTGTGTGTAGTGGAAGGTCTTGCCGAAGACGTACTGGAAAAAGTTGCGGTCGAGCCAGAGACCGATGAACAGGAAGGCCGCGAACATCGCGTTAAAGATCGTCACTTTGATTTGAACCCACATCGGATCGCCGGTGATGATCGTCAGCGCGCCGAAGACGATTGTGACCGTAGATGCGATCAACGGAAACACG
>JALORT010000318.1 GCA_025458755.1 Methylotetracoccus sp. | reverse complement strand
AAATCCCGCGAGGGACGCGGATGAGATCGTTCTCATCGGCTGCACTCAGCGACGCGTCGGACCAGTCATTCCAGTGTTCGCCGCTCCGGGTCACCCGACGTCCACTACGTAGTCGTACGGATGACGCTTGCGATGGAAGCAGCACATTATAGTGCGAAATTGGGCGGGATGTTCCGCACCCCGCAAAATATCGGGAGCGGCGGTCGCGACGCTGTTGTTCCCTTCGTTCCGTGGGGAGTGGTTGGGCCTTTCGGCCCACCGAGGTTTCTATCATGGCTGAAAACAACACCACGATTCGGGACACCGGGGCCTTGGGCGTTCTGGCGGAACAGATCCGAACAAAAGGCGATCCCGACGCCGAACTCCACAATTTGCTGATCGCCAGGCTGGCCTGCTCCAAAGCGCAAATTCGGGGCTGCGTGGTGGGTCCTGAAAGCACCGACTGGATTCAAGCCGAAGCCGAGCTTCGGGCGATCCATCGACGCCCGCTGCATCCTCGTGAGGAGAAAGAGGGGACAATGCCCGATGCCGGCCTGACCGTCACGGACAACCACGGCAGCAGACGGCGGCCGCGATAGTCGAAGAATACGCCACGCGGGCGATCCCACCGACTTTCGGATACTGTCCTTTGATTGAGCGGCGTCTCGAGTCACCCTTCCGGACTGGACTCCGCACTGCAGGTAGCGATGGGCCGAGAAACTCCTGCAGTCATCCCGAGGGGATGCCGGTTTTGTCGTCGGCATGACACAATGACGCTCTCATGGCCGAGCAATAGACAGAAAAACCGAACGTCCATCTTACTTGCGTATGACGTTTGTGCCATGCCGCCGCCGCTCGGCGAGGAGCAGCGCTCGACCACGCCGCCATCATCACCCACACGGCCAACCTGAAAGCTCTTGATCACTCTCCCCGATTCAGCTGATCGGGTCACGAACAGCAGCACCGGACCCCTGGTGCTGGTTGCCGACCCCGATGCCACAACCCGCCGGGCGAGAGCGCACGCCCTGTCTCGAGCGGGATTTTTCGTGAGTGCCCCGGACAACGGGTCTGCGGCACTCGAAACCTTAGTCAGTGATCCGCCGGCGGTCGTGTTGATTTGTGACGACGGGGAGAAAAGGGACAGTGAACTCTTGCGGCGCATCTCGTCTCATGCCCGCGGCGCTACGATGCTGACGCTGCGAGTCGGCGCTACGGCCGAGGCGCCCTCCCCTGTCGCAGCCGATGCCTGGATCAGGCCCGATGCCAGCATCGAGGAACTGGTCGCCTACACGCGCGTACTGGCTCGTCTATCCCGAGCCGAACGGCGCTGTCAGGAACTCGAACGACACCAGTCGGCGCAGCCTCCTTCCCACCCATCGCCCGAGAACCAGATCGCGTCGTTCGGCAAGCTGCGGTCTTCCGCCGCCGTCAGCGAAACCGGCGGGACCACCGAAGGGCATCATCCGATGGCCGGATATCTCCCTGAAGCGCTCGCATGCGACTCAGTCCGCCATCTGCCTTGCCTTTATCGGCGTTTGGTCGATCTCGCGCCGGAGGCCGTGGGCATCAACTTCAACAATCGTCTGGTGTACGTCAACCGCGGGTACGTTGAACTCCTCGGCGCGGGCACCGCCAAGGAGATTCTGGGGCGTTCGCCCCTAGACTTCATCCATCCGGACTATCACGCCGTTGTCCGGGACCGAATACGTCGGATTCTTGAGCTCGGACAAGCGGCGCAGGCGGTCGAGGAAAGGTTCGTCCGTGTCGACGGTATCTGCGTGGACGTTGAAGTCGCCGCGGCCCCGTGCCAGACGGGTCGAGGCCGCGGCATCCTGGTCTTCGTCAGAGATATCACGCGACGAAAGCAGGCTGAGGAGGCGCTGCAACGTCGCGAGAGCGAACTCCGGTTGATCATGGATTCGGCGCCGGCGCTGATCTCCTATGTCGACGCCGAGGGACGCTATCGGAGCGTCAACCGGAGCTACCAGCGGCTGCTCGGCATCGCACCGGAAGATGTGCAGGAGCTGCCTGGAAAATCGTTCAGCCCTACATGCGACGGGCGTTGGCGGGGGAATGTGTCGCCTACGAACAGGAAATCCCTTACGCCCGGGGCGGCAGGCGTTGGATGTCCGTGAGCTATACGCCGGACCGGGACGAAGCCGGTACGGTCCGTGGCTTTGTCGCTCAAGTGCTGGACATCAGCGCCCGCAAAACGGCGGAGGCTGAGTTGCTGGAAAGCGAACAGCGCTTTCGCCAAATCGCCGAGACGATCGACCATGTGTTCTGGATGACGGCGCTCGACCCCGAACGGGTGCTCTACGTCAGTCCGGCGTTTCAAGACATCTGGGACCGAGCTCCAGAAGACCTGTACCGTAACCCGAGGCTCTGGACCGAGTCGATTCACCCCGAGGATCGCGCGGCGGTCGAGCAAGCGTTCGAGAACTGGGTGTCCGCCCCGGGACGAGGCCGGTACGACGTGGAATTCAGAATACTCCGACCCGACGGCCAGACGCGCTGGATCAGAGACCGCGGCTCACTGATCCTGGGCGCTTCCGGCGAGGTTCGCCGCATCACCGGCATCGCCGAAGACATCACCCAACGAAAGCAGCTGGAGCAGGCGTTGCGCGCCAGCGAACAATTCAAGCAAGGGGTGCTTGATTCATTGCCGGCGCATATCGCGGTGCTCGATGCCCACGGCATTATCTGCGCCGTGAACGAGCCTTGGCGACAGTTCGGCCGGGAACATGGCGGCTGTTCCGACCAGTACGAGGTGGGTGCCGACTACCTGGCAGCTTGCAAGAATGCTGTCGCATCAGGCGATACCCTCGCGCGGAAGGCGTTACGGGGGATCGAGTCCGTGTTGCGCGGCGAGCGAAGCCGCTTTTCGCTGGAGTATCCGTGTCATCTGGGCGACAACGAGCGCTGGTTTCTGATGCACGCGCTCCGGCCCACGGCGGAAGCCGGCGGCGTGATCGTGACCCACCTGGATATCTCCGCTCAAAAGCGCGTCGAGCGTGCATTACGCCACAGTCAAACGGATCTGGAGCAGGCGCAGACGATTGGACAGATCGGCAGCTGGCGGCTCGATCTTCGGCCCTACAAGCTGCGCTGGTCGCCCGAGAACCATCGTATTTTCGGCATTCCGCGCGGGCGGCCGCTGACGTACGAACGTTTCCTGGCGACCGTCCATCCCGAGGACCGCGAACACGTGCATCGCGATTGGAGTGCGGCGCTGCACGGGACGTGCTACCACATTGAATTCCGGATCATCGTCGACGGCCAGATACGGTGGGTACGGGAGCGCGCCGAACTCGAATTCGATCCGAATGGTCAACTCCGGGGCGCATTCGGGACGACGCAGGACATCACGGAACGCAAGCAGACGGAACGACAGATTGCGCAGCTTAATCAAGATCTGCAGCGGCGTATTCGGGAACTGGAGACGGTTCTCGCGACCGCCCCGATCGGTCTGGCCATCGCCGAGGACCCCGACGCCGAGCGGATTCGAGGCAACCCGGCCTATCAGACCATGTTGGGCATCCTCGCCGCCGAGGAGTCTTCCCGCCATGCGGATGATCCGGCGCGATGCAAAATCTTTGAGGACGGGCGCGAGTTGGCGGTGCACGAACTGCCGATGCAGCAGGCGGTACGAGGTGAAACGGTCACCGGCCAGATCGTTGATGTCGTGCAGGCGGACGCCCGGACCATCACCCTTTACAGCAGTGCCGCGCCGCTGTTCGACGAACAAGGACAACCCCGCGGCGCCGTCGGCGCTTTTCTCGACATCACAGCCCTCAAGCGCGCCGAGGAGGCGCTGCGCGCCAGCGAAGCAAGGTTCCGGACGATGATTCAGGCGGTCCCTTCCCTGACTTTCGAAGGCGATCCTCAAGGCAACAATACCTTTGCCAGCGAGTCATGGTACAGCTTCACCGGCATGACCGCAGCTGAGACCTTTGGACAAGGATGGCAACAGGCGTTGCATCCCGAAGATGCGCCCGGCGCCGCGCGGAGTTGGCGTGCGGCAATGAGTCATGGAACGCTCTACGAGAGCCGGCATCGGCTGAAGGGAGCAAACGGCGCCTACCGCTGGTTTATCGCCCGCGCGCTGCCGGTCCGCGATGCGGGGGGGCGGATTGTAAAGTGGGCGGGATCCGTGACGGACATCGATGACCTGGTGCGGACCGAGGCGGCCCTCGCCGCCAGCGAAGCTCATATGCGGCAACTCTTTGAGGCGCTGCCGCAACTGGTTTGGACCTGCGAAGCCAACGGACGCTGCGATTACCTGAGTCCGCAATGGCTGAGGTATACCGGTCTTCCGGCGGAGGCTCAATTAGGCCGTCTTTGGCTCCGCCTGGTCCACCGCGACGACCGCCTTCAGGCCTTGAAGCAATGGCGTGAGGCGGCTGCAGCAGGGGCGATGTTCGAAGCCGAACTGCGTATCCGCCGCGCCGACGGCGCGTACCACTGGTTTCAAAGTCGTGCGGTGCCGCTCAGCGATCCGCAGGGCCGGATCGTCAAATGGTTGGGCACGCACAGTGACATCGAGGAGTTGAAGCAGGCCGTTCACGCCTTGCGCGAGGCGGACTCGAGGAAGAACGAATTCCTCGCGATGCTGTCCCATGAACTTCGCAATCCGCTGGCCCCGATCCGCAACGCCACAGCCGTACTCCGCCGGCTGGGTCCAAAGACGCCGGAACTGCTGGCGGCGCGCGATATCATCGGGCGGCAGGTCGATCATCTGGCTCTGCTGATCGATGACCTGCTCGACGTATCCAGAATCACGCACGGACAGATCGCCTTGAAACGGCAAATACTGTCCATCGCGGACATCGTGGAACAGGCCATAGAGGCCAGCCTCCCGCTGATTGAAGCTCGCCGGCACCGAGTCAACGTCGCGATGCCGCCGCAACCGGTCTACCTGGCGGGGGACCCGATCCGTTTAGTCCAAGTCGTCACCAATCTGCTGCACAATGCCGCGAAGTACACCGACGACAACGGCGACATTCGCATCAAGGTGGACTGCACGGGCAGCAGCGTACTGCTGCGGGTCGCCGACAACGGCATGGGGATTCCGGCGGATCTGCTGCCTCATGTGTTCGATGTCTTCACACAAGGGGTGCGGACGCTGGACCGTGCGGAAGGCGGGCTCGGCATCGGCTTGAGCCTCGCCCGACAGTTGGTCGAAATGCACGGCGGCAGCATCGAGGCAAGCAGCGGCGGCGTTGGGCAGGGCAGCGAATTCATCGTTCGTTTACCCCGTCTGTTGGCGATCCCGACATCCTTGCCGGCTGACGTGCCGTCCGCATCCCCGACCTCGGTGCTGCGGGCTGAAGCCAAGCGCATCCTGGTGGTCGACGACAACAAAGATGCGGCTCAGGCGCTGGCTTTGATGCTTACCATCGAAGGTCACCACGTCCTCGAGGCAAGCGACGGGCCAAGTGCGATCGAAGCGGCCCGCGTCTTTCGTCCGCAGTTGGTGCTGCTCGATATCGGACTGCCCGGGATGGACGGATTCGAAGTCGCGAAACGTCTGCGCCAGTGCCCCGAAACACGAGGCGCCGTCTTGGTCGCCGTTACCGGCTACGCCGAGCCTGAAATCCTGCGGCGCTCTCGGGAGGCGGGCTTCAGCCGGCATCTCGTGAAGCCGGTGGAAATGGCGGAACTACTGGAACTCGTCGGCGCATGCGCCGTCGAATGACCGGATGGGTTGGGGGGGGTATACCGGCCGCGGATTGAAAATGCCCCTTGATCGCGCACAG
>JALORT010000317.1 GCA_025458755.1 Methylotetracoccus sp. | reverse complement strand
TGTTGTTGACGCCCGCCCCTGCCCGGCCGACCGCCTTGACCGTGTCTGCAATCGACACGCCGTGCAGATCGGCGGAACGGAGCAGAATCGCGTCCGGATGCTGGATCTCGGACGCGATCTCGTAGGCTTGCCGCGGCAGGCGTTCCAGGCCTTTCGGCGAGATGTTGTTATAGGTGAGGATTTTGTACACGAATAACCACCTAGCCGTGGCGACGCTCAAAATCGGCCATGAACGCGATCAGCGCGTCCACGCCCGCTTCGGGCATCGCGTTATAAATGCTCGCTCGCAAGCCGCCCACGGAACGGTGTCCTTCCAGGGTGACCAAGCCGGCTTCCCGCGCTTCTTGTGCGAATGGCTTCTCCAAAGACGCCTCACGTAAGCGAAAGGGAACATTCATTCGGGAGCGGGCTTCCGGTGCCACAGGATTCGAGTAGAAGTCTGACGCATCGATCGCGTCGTATAATCGGCTAGCCTTGCGGATGTTTCGCTGTTCGATCGAGGCTACCCCGCCCTGCTCCTTGATCCATTCCAAGACTAAGCCGAGCAGGTACCAGTTATAGGTCGGAGGCGTGTTCAGCATCGACCCCTGATCAGCCTGGACCCGGTAGTCGAACAACGAAGGTGTATGCGCCAGCGCCTGCCCGAGCAGGTCTTCGCGCACGATGACCACGGTGATACCTGCCGGACCGAGATTCTTTTGCGCACCGGCATAAATCACCGCGAAGCGGGAGACGTCGATTGCGCGCGACAGGATATTGGAGGACATGTCGCAGACCAGCGGTAGACCCGCCGCATCCGGAATCTCCTGGAACTCCACGCCGCCGATCGTCTCGTTGGACGTGTAGTGAAGATATGCGGCGTCCGGGTCGACCACCCAGTCGGTGCGACGCGGGATCGACATGTAGTTTCCTTCTTTGGACGAAGCGGCAATGCCGACCTCGGCGAAACGTTTGGCCTCCGCCACCGCCTTCTCAGACCACAAACCGGTCTGGACGTAGCAGGCCTTGGTCTTCCCTCGCAACAGGTTGATCGGGACCATTGCGAACTGGCTGGTCGCACCGCCCTGCAGGAACAGAACTTTGTAGTTCTCGGGAACGCCCATCAGCGCACGCAGGTCCGCCTCGGTCTTGGTTGCGATCGCCATGAAATCCTTGCCGCGGTGGCTCATCTCCATCACCGACATCCCGCAGGTGCCATATTCGAGCATTTCCTGCTGAGCCTTCCGCAAGACCGGTTCCGGCAGCATCGACGGTCCCGGACTGAAATTGAACACTCGACTCATAGTTCCAACTCCTGATCAATAGAATTCTCGCCGTCGGGCGCTTCCCCCTCATCGGGAAGATACGGGATGCAATCGACACCGACCACCTTCTCGTCTCCGGTCAATCGAATCACCGTGACGCCTTGCGTATTCCGACCCAGTACGCGAATTTCTTCAACCCGCGTGCGCACCAGTGTCCCGGCATCGGTGATCAGCATGATTTCATCCTGTTCACCGACCAGTGTAGCCGCGACCACCGCGCCATTCCTCTCCGACGTCTGGATCGCGATCACGCCTTGTCCACCGCGCCGATGCCGCGGGAACTCCGACAGCGGCGTGCGCTTACCATAGCCGTTCGCTGTAATATTCAACACCGTGCCTTCGGTCCCGATGATCATCGCGATCACCCGCTGGCCTTCCTGTAACGTCATGCCGCGCACGCCAACGGCGGTGCGTCCCATCGCGCGGACCTCGGCCTCGTGGAAGCACACGGCTTTGCCGGCGTTGCTGAACAGCATCACATCCTGCTGTCCGTCGGTGATCGCCACATTCACCAGGCGGTCGTCGACGCGGAGATCCACGGCGATCTTGCCGCTGGGCCGTGGACGTTCGAACTCGCTCAACGCCACTTTCTTCACGATACCGAGCGTCGTCGCCATGAAAATGAAACGATTCTCGTCGAACTCCCGCACCGGCAGGATCGCGTTGATGCGTTCGCCTTCTTCCAGCGGCACCATATTCACAAAAGGTTTGCCGCGGGCGACGCGGCTCGCCACCGGCAATTCGTAAACTTTGAGCCAGTACACCTTGCCGACACTAGAGAAGCACAAAATCGTATCGTGGCTGTTTGCGACGATCAGCTTCTCGATGTAATCCTCCTCCTTGGTTGCCGCGGCCGCTTTGCCGCGCCCGCCGCGCCGCTGAGCCCGATAGACCGTCAGCGGTTGCGCTTTGACGTATCCTTCATGGGACACGGTCACGACCATGTCTTCTTCGGTGATCAGATCCGCGGTCGAAAGATTCAGGTGATCCTCGATAATCTCGGTGCGGCGTGAGTCGCCGAACTGATCGCGCACGGCGATCAACTCGTCGCGGATCACTTCCAGCAGGCGCTGATCGCTGGCCAGAATAGCCAGCAACGCGTCGATCTGCTCCAGCAGTGCCTTGTACTCATCGACGATCTTTTCCTGTTCAAGCCCGGTGAGCCGATGCAGGCGGAGGTCCAGGATCGCCTGCGCCTGAGTCGGAGAAAGCCGGTAGCCTTCCGCCAGCAGGCCGAATTCGGCGGTCAGACTTTCCGGACGGGAACGCGCCGCGTCCTCGGCGCGCGCCAGCAGTGCCGCCACGATTCCAGAACGCCATATTCGCACCAGCAGCCGCTCCTTGGCCTCCGCAGGATTGGCCGAGGTTTTGATCAGGTCGATAACCTCGTCGATATTGGCCAGGGCCACCGCCAATCCTTCCAGGATGTGCGCCCGCTCCCGCGCTTTACGCAGTTCGAAAACGGTCCGCCGGGTGACTACTTCGCGCCGATGGTCGATGAAGGCCGACAGCATCTCCCTCAGGTTCATGCATCGCGGCCGCCCGTCCAGCAAGGCCACCATGTTGATGCCGAACACGCTCTGCATCTGCGTCTGCTGGAACAGATTGTTCAGCACGACCTCGCCGGTCTCGCCCCGCTTCAGTTCAATGACCATGCGCATGCCGTCTTTGTCGGATTCGTCACGGAGTCCGGAAATCCCGTCGAGTTTCCCCTCCTTGACCAATTCGGCAATCTTTTCCATCAATCGCGCCTTGTTCACCTGGTAAGGCAATTCGGTCACGATAATGCTTTGCCGGCTGCCTTCGTCGATGTTCTCGAAGCTGCAGCGTGCGCGAATATGAATGCGCCCCCGGCCGGTCCGGTATGCCTCCCGGATACCGCCGGCGCCATTGATGATGCCGGCCGTCGGGAAATCGGGGCCGGGCACGGTACGCATCAGCTGCTCAATGCCGACCTCAGGGTCCTCGATCAGCTGCAGGCAGGCGTTGATGACCTCGGTCAAATTGTGCGGCGGGATATTGGTCGCCATGCCCACGGCGATCCCGGCCGAACCGTTGACCAGAAGGTTCGGCACACGGGTCGGCAGGACCGAGGGTTCGCGCTCCGACTCATCGTAGTTCGGGACAAAGTCGACCGTTTCCTTATCGAGATCGGCCAGCAGTTCGTGTGCGATGCGGGCCATGCGGACTTCGGTGTAGCGCATCGCGGCTGGCGGGTCACCGTCCACGGAACCGAAGTTACCCTGGCCGTCGATCAACATGTACCGCAGTGAAAACGACTGCGCCATCCGCACGATGGTGTCGTAGACTGCGGCATCGCCGTGCGGGTGGTACTTGCCGATCACGTCACCGACGATGCGCGCGCTCTTCTTGTAGGGGCGGTTCCAGTCGTTGTTCAGTTCGTGCATCGCGAACAGCACGCGCCGGTGCACCGG
>JALORT010000316.1 GCA_025458755.1 Methylotetracoccus sp. | reverse complement strand
GGGCTGGCCACGTGGCTGAAACACTCAGGACTGAAACAGCAGTTGGCCGCTGACCGCTGGCTACAACTCGCCCGGGCTCCACCTTTTTGCGATCGCCGCCGCCGTTCTCGGCCCTTCGAGCCCGCCCCTGCCATTATTCCTCACGGTCACGGGCTTGACGCTGGTTGTGCTCGCACTGACGCGCTCTCAGCCCTCGTCTGCCGGACTGGATGCCTCCTCAGCCACCGAGATCCGCACCGTTCATCTGGAACGCCAGTCGCAACGCCTCGTTGAAATTGCCGATGCCGCCAGCAGAGCCCGTCGCGAAGCAGAAATGCGCGGTCAGTTATGGGCCGAACTGACCGCCCGAATGAGCCACGAACTGAGAACGCCGCTCAACGCCGTCATTGGATTTTCGGATTTGATGAGCGCCGAGCTCTTCGGTCCCCTCGGCCACGATCGCTACCGCGACTATACCCGTCACATTCGCGAATGCGGCCGCACCCTTCTCAAATGCACCGAAGATACGCTGGCCCTGACCTCGTCCCTTGCGAAAACAAACAGCGACGAGCCGGTCCGGACCCTTAGCCTCGATGATCTCGTTCGTGAGGCTGCCGAATTCCACGCTGCCGAGACAGAAACCCGCGGCTTGAAGCTGGTCGTTCCCACCTCATCCGATTGCGATATTCTGGGCGAGATGCGTCCCATCCGGCAGATTCTTGTCAATCTCCTCGCTGAAGCAATGGACCGGGCACGCCGGGGCGGCTCCATCCTCGTGGAAGTCACGGAAGACGCGGAGACCGTATCGCTGTCGATCAAGGTGGAAAAGGCCCTGCCGCGCGCGGATGTTGGCCAGGCGCCGCTGCCGGTGTGCATCGCGCGCGTGCTCCTGGAGCAGCTGGGCTCTGGTCTCATTGAAACCGACGATCACGAGAGCTGGCAGGTCACGACGTTCTTTGATCGACCGGCTCAAGCCGACTTCTTCACTGCAAGCTCGAACTAAGGACTTCAAGGGGTTTTGGGCTGCTTTTCCGGTGTGTCTTCGGATGCACCCTCCTTGTCGGACTTGTTTTTGCGCCGCTGCTCCTTTTGGAGCCGCTGCGTCCAGCCTGCCGCAAGCTTTTGGCGCTCCTCAGGCGTCAGTTCTCCGATTGACTTCAAGAGTGCGGCAGTTCCCGTATCGCGCATGCGATTTTCGGCTAGAGCAATGGCATCCAATGCGGTCTTCAGCTGCTCTGGCGTATAAGATGTCGAGGCGAGCACCTCCGCCGCTTTCTGCCGGGCAAGGCGCAATTCCGCCTTAAGGTCCTTGAGCCCCTGTCGCGCCTCCTTGAGATGCTGGCGCACGGCGGCCCGCCGCTCCGGCGGCAGTTCACGCGAGAACCGCATGATACCGAAGGCCGTTTGCGACGGGCCCCAATGTCCGGGTCCCGGCGGGCCCTTGAACCAAAGCGCACCGACACCTCCTATGAAAAGAAGGTTCAGCGCCAGAGACGAAATGAGAAGCCAGCGCCGTCCGCCGGACGGCCCACCCGTTGTCGGAGGCGTGGAGGTCTCGCTCAAAGAAGATCCTCCTCGGACACATCATCGCTGGTCATGCCCAGCGCAATCGCACTGACATCTTCCGCATCGCTTGACGACAGCGACGCAACCGAACTCAGCGGAGTCAGGTCGAGCCCGCTGCCATCCAGCAAACCCTGCGAGACAGTGAAGAAGCCGATCAGCAATGCCGCCGCCATGACCGAAACCTCGCGCCAGAGGCCGCGTGACCGAGCCGGTGCTGCAAGTTTGACGGCGCGCGGCGCGAACGGCACCACCGTTGCAGACGGTGCCGGTATTTCTCCAGCCCGTGTACCCGCTTCGGCTTCGAAGCGGGCGAGCAGCCGCTCCTTCGCACCGTGCGCCATCACGGGCGCCACCACCGCCGGCGCAAGATTGAGCACCGCATCGAATGACGCGTCCTCGGCCACCATCGCCGCAGCATCCGCATCACGGGCGATGAACGCCTCGAGTTCTGCGCGATCAGCAGCAGGCCACCGCGCCTGGTCCGCGCCGTAGACGCTCAGAACGTCTTCGAGACGCCGCATCTGATCTGCCTTTGTCATTCGCCGTGTCCTTGCCTTTGCCGTTTCCGCCGTTGCCTGTCCCGATCGCTAACTTCCGCCGCCGGAATCATTGCGCAATGCCTTCCACTCGGCCGAGAGCGCCACCTTCAACGTCCGTCTTGCTCGGGCGAGCAGCGACTCGATCGCTTCCGCCGAGACCCCCATCATACCGCCGACCTCTTGCATGCTGAGCCCTTCGTAGTGAAACATCGTCAAGGCCAACCGCTGCCGATCGGGAAGCTGGCGCAGCGCATGCTCAACGCGATCAGCCAATTCACGCTGCTCCAAGCCGCGGAGCTGGTCGGGCGCCTGCGGCTGTTCCGGTGGCTCGTCGGTGACGTCGAAGCGGCCGCGCACGCGCAGCTTATCGATAGCCAGGTTCGACACGACCCGCTTCAGCCATGGCCCCACCCCGGCGGGACCGACCTCCAGGCCCTGCCCCTGTCGCCACAGGCGAAGCAGCGCCTCCTGTGCCACGTCCTCAGCCTCGGCTTCATCCCTGAGCAGGCGGCGCGCGAGCAGGATCAGCCCGGGCATGTGACGGTCGACGAGCAGCCGGAACGCCGCCGGGTCATGCGACGCGACGCGCACCAGGAGGGCTTCATCCTCCCGATCCACGCCCCGCCGTCCGGTGCCGGGCCTACTGCCCGGCGTCGCATCACCTGCTGCCACTCTGAACTCCGGCTGTTGCCCGCCGGCCCATGCAAACTGCACAGATGTTGCACTCTTCAGCCCACGAACGCTAGCCTCACCATCGCCAGCCGGCGGCGGTTTCTCGTCAGCGCTGCGACCACCTCTGCCGTTCGAGGGGCGGCAAGTCAGACGCGGTGATGCGTCCATCCCGATCGAGATCGAGGCGCAGGAAGCGGAAGCGCGCATCGGCCGTGTACTCCTCCAACGTCACCTTGCCGTCACCATCGCGGTCTAGGGCGTGCAGGCGCTTGCGCTTGGCATATGCAATTTCTTCGGTCCGGCCAGCTTCGTACTCGGCCTTCTCCACCACGCCATCGCCGTTACGATCGTAAAACGAAAAAAGCAGCTTCTGCTTCTCGGCTGAACGTGGATTGACTCGGCGATTGCCTCCGTCGCCTTCGCCTCTCTCGATCGGCGGGTTCTCGAATTCTTGTTTGGTCAGCTTGTTGTCGGCATTGGTGTCGAGGCGGACGAGCAAACGCTCCAGCCGGCGCTCCTGTCGCTGCTGACGAAATCCGAGCGGCGCGTCACCGAGTTCCAGCCCATCCAAAGTACCATCGCCATTTTTGTCGCGTTTCGTGAATGCCTCAACCCGGCGCTTTAGAAACTCGTCGACCGTTACAGCCTGATCCCGATCCGCATCAAACCGTTTCAAACCGCCCGCACCACGCTCAGGGCCCGCGGCCTTTGCGGCAGCTTTGCCCTCCTGATCACCTACGGCAGCCAGCGCACCCGCCGCGCCGCTTACTGCCAATAGCCCCGTCAATAAAATACCTGCCGTCCTACCCATACCGTCCTCCACCGGCTGACCACGGGACCCAGCGCCCCGCATCCAGTGGGTTCAACGGAGTGGCTTGTCGGATCCGTCGCGTTCGGAGCAGATTTTCTGCGATCTACACGACCAGCCGATCGAAACGTGCAAGGTTCGCGGCCAGAATATCTCTAAGTTTCAAGTCCAATGCCTCAAATGAGGGGCTGTCGCCGGCCCGCGCCGCCAGCTC
>JALORT010000315.1 GCA_025458755.1 Methylotetracoccus sp. | reverse complement strand
GAAAAGGATCTGCGACGGCGCAATCTGCAGGGATCTTGGCGCGAGGTGGGGCGGGCGGTGTGGACGAACCGTGAGATGCGGCTCGAGCTCGACGAAGATTTGGCCGCCCTGTCAGCGAAATCCTAACCCGCCGTTCGGAATCCGGAGAAACGAGGGTAGGGGACTGACGGCGCCACCGACCAAACCGACTGCGGATGCCCGTCTATACTCGGTTTACGGTCATATGGCGCCCATCAATGCCGTAACCGGGCGGCCGTGGGATCGTCGAGCGTCGACCCGATGCGCCCCGCCCGAAACCCAACGCCTCGAGAAAATATTGGTCATGGTCCACCTCTTTTCACCGCCCGAGTCTACGGACATGGAAAATCCATGCGACGGCGGCTACTGTCCGGCAAAAACGTACACCGATTTGCGCAGTCTGGTGTTCGGCATCGATCTCAGCAATCTGGCGCAGCGCCGATCTGACACGGTCAATCGTGTCTGGGGCGTCGTGATGGAGGCGGGTTATCCGCAGGCGGTAATCACGCTGCTCGCACTTGCCGACGGCACCGTGAGCGTCTACCTGTCTACCGGTGGCGGACTGACGGGCCTCGGGGACTACGAGCAGATCAGCAACGCGTCGCAACGACTCATCGGCCTGGCCGCGGAATGCACCGAACTGTGCGAGGCGGCGTACGAATTCCCTTTGCCGCAACAAGGGCACACCCGGTTTTATCTACTGACCTACTTGGGTACCCTGGCCATCGAAGCGGCCGGGCAGGATTTGGACGGCCCGCCCGCAGTGGCGCCGCTGTTTCATCGCGGACACGAATTGCTGGAGGAGATCCGCGGTCTGGGCGAGCGCTTGGCCTTGCACCGCGCGGATGATCTCAGCGCCGCCGGTTCATCACACTGAGCCGACAGGCGGTGTCGGCTCGCTGAAACATCACCGATGCCGGCCTCCCGGTGCCGGCCCGGAGCCGACGCTAAGGGGTCTTCGCGTAAACCGTGACCGGGACTCCGAGCGAGGCCCATTCGTAGAGCCAACCCGCATCCTCCGGCGCGTTGGGCCAGCGCCGATTCCGTGTACGCGTCGCCAGATTGACGCACCCATGGCTCGCCGGGCGTCCGAATCCGTTGTGCCACCAGGCACCGTGCAGCGCATAATCCTTGTGAAAGTACTGCGCATAAGGCACGTTCTCCACCACGTAATGGCCCGGCTCACCCGGCTTCGCGTCACTCTTCATGGTCTTCAGCGGGTAGCGCGCATAGATGTAAAACGAACCGGTGACGGTCGGTGTTGCAGGCTTACCGGTGCTGACTTTGAAGGAACGAACCACCTGACCGTCTTCCAGCGCCACAGCCCGTTGGCTGTCGAGGTAGACGGCGATGCGCCGGTCGGGACCGGTCGTGAAGCTGCCTAACGTCGCTGCTTCCAGCGTGCCGCCATGGGTCGTCCGCAAGGTTCCCGGCTCGGCCGTGACCTCGATCCCCGTGGACGAGGGCCAGTGCGGCTGGGGCATGAAACGCAGACGCCGCTCGCCCGCCCAATGCCAGCGTCCGGTTACCGGAGCGCCATCGGCCGTCCGTATTTGAATGTGCCGAGTGGCGGCCTCGCGGTCGGCCAGGGTGTCCGAGAATGCGATGGAGAGCGGGTGCGCGACACCGACGCGGCTTCGGCCCTGCAGGTCGAGCTGGGCACGCAGCGGCGGTGCGGCGGTCCGCTCCAGCTCCAGTACCAGCGGCGGTAATGGAACGCCTTCAGCGGTTTCCCACTTCAGCGTCAACGCAAACGGCCGGTCTTCGGGCGGATGCGGAACAACAATCCGCACCGCACGGCGTTCTTCGTCCGGCTGCGCTTCGATCGACGGTTCACCGATCGCAGTGATACGTCCGACCGGCCGATCGAAACGCAAAGTGACCGCATTGCCGGGGTCCAAGACACGCCGACTGCCCCCCTCGAGGCGTGGCATGGCGACCGTGGTGAATTGCATTTCCTGGCGTACGCGCTGCACGCCCAGCATATTTTCAGCGCGGACGAGCACCCGGTACTGCATTCCGAAGTCCAGCGGGGCGCTGAGGACGTAACGTCTGTCCTGCAGTTTGCCCGCCAGGCGTTTCCCTGTCTGATCCAGGACCTCAACCTGCAACAGGCGGCTTCCCGTCCCTCGTGCCTCGATCATCACGGGCTTGCGCGGGTCCACGGCGTCGCTGCCCGGCGCGGGCGCCATGCTCAGCTCGGGCGTGGTCGGCATGATGTGGGCACAACCGGTCAAGGACAGGGCCGCCCAGAAGGGCAGCAGCACCGCGAGACGCCGGCAGCAGGCTAGTGCAACAACAGACATCCGATGAATCTCCTCGAGGGCAAAGTTCCGAACGGTGTGTGTTCTGCCGACAGGGCACCGAAGCGTCCGTGGCCCAACACGGGCCGATCACGCCGGAAAGGTTTCGACGCCCTGAACGTACGGATCAGATTTTGGCTGGTTCGGGCGAAGTACGCCAGCGCGCTGCGGCGAGGCGCAGGAAAAACGACAGTAGGCCGGATCACGATGGGTGTCGCGTGTGGTCGATCGGCCCGTCACCGGACGTCAGGATGCAAGTCTCCCCATCAGGCTGGCGACTTGCGTTGCCGTAGGAATCCCCGGCCGAGCACCCAGTTTTGTGCAGCACAAGCCCCCGGCCGCGCTGGCGAGATCCAGTATGGCCGTCCACTCCAGACCGGCGGCAATGCCGGCGGCAAAGGCACCGTGAAAAGCGTCCCCCGCTCCGGTGGTATCGACGGCGACAATCGGCGGTGCCGGCGCGTGGCCCTTTTCGGCAGCTCTGCGCCAGATCGCTCCCCGCTCGCCCAGCGTAATCACCACCACCGGCGCGATGCCGGACAGTCGATCCAGAGCTTCCCGGGGATGGTTCTTGCCCAGCCACTGGCCTGCGAATTTCTCCGAACAGACCAAGTAATCCACCCGGCCCATCAGCGCTTCGGTTCCCCCGTGCAGTGAACCGGCATCCAGCACCGTGGGCACCCGGTTCGCGCGTGCCAAGTCGGCCCAAGAAGGTGAAATCAGCGGCTCATGTCCATCGAACAGTATCGCCCTCGCGGCAACTGCCGAAAAATCCAGTTCGTCCGAGGCCAGATGTCGCGTTTGTCCCTTGTAATTCACGAGCGTCCGCTGGCCGTCCGGTTTGACCAGGATCACGGAAATCGGTGTCGGAGAGTCGCCGCGCACCACGAGATCGGTCGCGACGCCTTCCCGCTGGAGTTCTTCGAGGTGAGTGGCGCCGTAGAGATCGGTCCCGAGGTAGCCTGCAAAAGCCGCGCGGTAGCCGAGACGCGCGACGGTCACCGCGGCATTCGCCGCCGGGCCACCGCCACAGGCCAGGAACGCGTCGGCGAAGGTCTTTTCATCCGCCGCCGGATGATGCGGGACGGTAAAGATCAGATCGTAGGAGGCGTGGCCGACACACAGCACATCGACCATGATTCGCCGATCCGGATCATGCGGGGCGCCGTGTCCGGAGTCATTCGAACCCAATGACACCCCAGATCCTCTCCGCCAGCGTCGGGCTGACAAGGCCCTCGGCTTCGGCCGGAACGCCGCCGGCGTAATTCAGCGCGTAGACTCGCGCGACATCGTCCGCGAGTTCCGTCAATTCCAGCTTGCGGTAGGCCTCTTCCATGATCTTCAGCGCCTTGGGTACCGCAGGGGTGCGCTGATAGTTACGGATCACCTCGATCGCGCGCCGCTCGGCCGCCAGATACGCCCCGCGCCGCATGTAGAAATCGGCGACATGCAGTTCGAACATCCCGAGA
>JALORT010000314.1 GCA_025458755.1 Methylotetracoccus sp. | reverse complement strand
GTTTCATTTTTCGCAGATACGGCATGCCGGGCGCTGGCAGGCGTGACAGTCCTGCTGCTGTGCGCCGGCTGTGCCACGGCGGGGAGTCAGGGGGCCAAGCGCGACCGTGCACCGGCGGCCGTCGTCGGCAAGGTCTGGCAGTGGGAGTCGTTCGTGTCGCCGGTCGAAACGATCGAGGTTCCGGCGCCCGAGCGTTATCTGCTGGAGCTGCTGCCGGACGGCAAGGCGCGGGCCCGTTTCGACTGCAACCGCGGCGGTGGCGCTTACCGGATCGCCGAGGGACAGCTCGGTTTCGGTGCGCTGGTCTCGACCCGGATGGGTTGTCCGCCGGGATCGCTCGGCGGCCGCTTCAGCCAGGAACTCGGCCGTGTCACCACGTTTTTCGTTGAGGACGGCAAGCTTTACCTGGAGCTGCCGGTGGACAGCGGCACGCTGCGCTTTGGGCTCGCCCGGGCGCCGTCGAAAGGAAGGAAATAGCGTGCGGTTTCCCTGCATACCTCTTCACGACATGGGAGCTGGACGATGAAGCTGCGGATCCCCGCCATCTTTTCCCTCGTCTTTTGCGCGGCTTGGTTGCTGCCGCTTCAGGCGGTGTCCGCCCAGGACGTGCTGCCGCGCCCGCCGCAAGCCTTCCGGGGCCAGATCGGCCTCGACGCCAGAGACTCCAAGCCGGATTTTCCGCGGCCGGTCCAGCCCCCGCAGGGCGCCCCGAATATCCTGCTGGTGCTGCTGGACGATGTCGGCTTCGGTGCCCCCAGCACGTTCGGCGGGGTCATCGCGACACCGACGCTGGATGCCCTGGCGCAGAACGGCCTGCGCTACAACCAGTTTCATACCACGGCGCTGTGTTCGCCGACGCGCGCTGCGCTGATCACCGGGCGCAATCATCATTCCGCGCACACCGGTGTGATCATGGAGGCGGGCACCGGCTTTCCGGGCTACGACACGGTGATGCAGAAGGATACGGCCACGATCGCCGAGGTACTGAAGCAGAACGGCTGGAACACCGCCTGGTTCGGCAAGAACCACAATGTGCCGGACTGGCAGAGCAGCCAGGCCGGGCCGTTCGATCTGTGGCCCGGCCTTGGCTTCGATTTGTTCTACGGCTTCATCGGCGGCGACACGAATCAATGGCGGCCCGCGGTGATCGAGGGCACCAGACCGATCGAGCCGTATCTCGGCAGACCCGATTACCACTTCGACTATGACATCGCCGACCAGGCCATCCGCTATATCCGGATGCAGAAAGCGGTGGCGCCGCAGCGTCCGTTCTTCGTCTACTACGCACCCGGTGCAACCCATGCCCCGCATCATCCGAAGAAGAAATGGGTCGACAAATACCGCGGCAAGTTCGACCAGGGCTGGGACAAACTGCGCGAGGAAATTCTCGGTCGGCAGAAACGTCTGGGCGTCGCGCCGGAAAGCGCCAAGCTGACGCCCCGGCCGGAGCGCATCGCGGCCTGGGACTCGCTGCCGGCAGATCAGAAGACGCTGTATGCCCGGATGATGGAGATTTACGCCGGTTATCTGGAGCAGACCGATTACAACGTGGGCCGTGTGGTCGAGGCGATCCGCGCCACCGGGCAGCTCGACAACACGCTGATCATCTATATCGCCGGCGACAATGGCGCCAGCGCCGAAGGCAGCCCGCAAGGCCTGCTGAACGAAATGACCTTCTTCAACGGCATTCCGGAAGACCTGCAACAGGTGCAGAGCCGCATCGATGAGCTCGGTTCCTGGACCACCTCGAACCATTACCCGGTCGGCTGGGCGCATGCGATGGATACGCCGTTTCAGTGGACCAAGCAGATCGCCTCCCACTACGGTGGGACGCGGAACGGCATGGTGATCTCCTGGCCGGCCAAGATTCGGAACAAAGGGGAGGTCCGGTCGCAGTGGCATCATGTGATCGATATCGTGCCGACCGTGCTCGATGCGGTGGGTCTCACAATGCCGGCCTCGGTGAACGGCGTCGCCCAGAAACCAGTGGAAGGGGTCAGCATGGTCTACAGCTTCAGCGATGCCAAAGCCGACTCGGCCCGTAAGACGCAGTACTTCGAAATGCTCGGCAACCGCGCGATCTATCACGACGGATGGGTCGCGGCGACGACGCCCACGACCGCGCCGTGGGACCCCGCCGGCTCCGCGGTCGATGTGATCTCGGGTTACAACTGGGAGCTGTACCACGTCGCCGACGACTTCAGTCAGGCCGACAACCTCGCGGAAAAAAACCCGGACCAACTGCGGCAACTGCAGTGGCTGTTCTACGCCGAGGCCGCGCGCTTCAACGCGCTGCCGCTCGACAACAGCAAGACGGAACGGCTCGATCCGGCGATACGCCCGAGTCTGACCCGCGGCCGGGATTCGTTCACGTTCTTCCAGGGGATGACACGCATCCCGGAAGGGGCGGCGCCGGACATCAAGAACAAATCGTTTGCAATCCGGGCGGAGCTGGACATTCCCGAGGAAGGCGGCAACGGCATGATCATCACGCAGGGCGGGCTGTTCTCGGGTTGGGCGCTCTATCTGGACCGCGGCAGACCGGTGTTTCACTACAACACCGCGGACGTGTTTCATTCCGAAGTCGCTGCCGGGGAAACGTTACGGCCCGGCAGGCAGTTGGTCCGCGTCGACTTCGACTATGAAGGCGGCGGTATCGGCCGCGGTGCGGCGGCGACCATCCGGGTCAACGGGAAGATCTGGGCCGAAGGCCGCATCGACCGGACGATCCCGATTCGGGTCACGCTCGATGAAGGACTGGACATCGGTGAAGACACCGGCACCCCGGTGAACCGCAGCTACGACGTTCCGTTCAAGTTCAGCGGCGGGATCGAAAGCGTCATCGTCGACTTGAAGGCGCCGGCAATGCCGCAGAAACAGGAGAAACCAGTGAAGTGAATCCGGTTCTTCGCGGCGAGCGCAAGGCGGCCTGCAGCGGGCGGCTCCGGCGGTGGATCGCCCCCGCCGTTGCGTTGCCAGGCCTTAGCGCTTGGAGTTGCGACCGGAGGCCCGCTGCGCGGCGCTACCGCGCGACGGCGGTGCGCTTCGGATGGTTGTATGGAACGTCGCAACGGACGAGTGGGGGACCTTAGGTGGCCCGTTTCGAGATTTTCATCAGCTATCGGCGCCGCGATGCGGCCGGTCATGCGCGGGCTCTGCACCGCGACTTGTGTGCGCGTTTCGACGCGCCGCGGATCTTTTTCGACCGGGAATCCATCGAGTCGGGAGACGTCTTCCCGGACCGGCTGAAGGACGGCGTCAGCGCGAGCCGGGTGGTGCTGGCGCTGATCGGCCCCGATTGGCTGGAGGCGAAGGACGACCAGGGTCGCCGGCGTCTCGACCAGCCGCAGGACTTCGTCCGCCGCGAGATCGCCCTGGCGCTTGGTGCGGGGAAGAAGGTCATCCCGGTATTGTTCGATGACACGCCTCCGCCGCCGGCAAGCAAACTCCCGGATGAAATGAACGCGCTGGCGGCTTGCGACGTCCTGACGCTGCGCGGGAAGAACTACGAATACGAGACGCAGTTGGCGGAGCTGGTCCGTCTGATCGCCCGGGTGCCCGGCGTCTCGCCGCCGCGGTCCGCGGACCGCGGCGGATCCCCGGTTCCGGCCGACCGCTACCGGATCACCGCGTTGCTCGACAAGCGGGTGCAGACGCAATCGTTCGAGACATTGCGGAACATGGCCCCGGATAAGCCGCTGGCCTTCGTGCTGGTCGGCAGCGGCGAGGAATGGCCCGCGGCCCTGCTGGACCGGCTGGCCTACGAACTCGACGCGCTTCGGTTTCCGGCGCCGGAGCCGCTGAAGGCGCCGTGCACGGACGACCCCGCCCAAGTCGAAGCGCTGCTGCATGCCAGTCTGGCGAAGGCGCTCGGCTGCGAGGTCCGGGACGTGGCCGCCTGCCTGACCGAGCTGGACCGCTCGCCGGTCTACTATGTGACCTGCTCACCGGACGATGCGCCCGATCCCAGTCTGCTGGTGGCGCTGCTCGAGGCTTGGGAGCGACTGCCGCTGACCGCGCCAGTGCCGGCGCGAGTGCTGCTGTTGATCGTCGAATCACAGACCGAGATCGGCTGGCCTTGGACGCGGCTCGGCCGCCGCCGCCGGCTGGAAAAACTGCGGCAGAGGCTCGGTGCCGAGCTGCAGCAGCGCGGATGGGCTGGCCGGCTGCTGCCCTCGCTGGCTTCCCCTCATGTCCAGGATGTCACCCCCTGGGTCGATTTCTGCGTCAGAAAGCTGCTCCCGACCCATGCGGAACCGATCGCAGACTTCGCCACGGAGATCTTCAAGAAGGCCGGCAGGGAAGCGATTCCACACTCCAAACTGAAACAAGAGCTGACCCGGCACGAACCCTTGTGGCCGGCGCAAAGCAGGATCGATCTATGAGCGAGAGAACCGAGAGCACGGAGACTATGGAACGCCATTACCGCGGCACCGGCAACCCCGAGGACCGCCAGGCGGCGCGCTGGGCGAAGCTGCCCGTCGTCGACCCGGACGTGTTGAACCATCCTTCCGGCTATCTGGCGCCGGAGGGCCTGGTCGCCGCGGTGCATGTGGCGCTGGAGCTCGGTATGCCGCTGCTGTTGACCGGCGAGCCGGGCTGCGGCAAATCGCGCCTGGCCTACAGCGTGGCCTGGGAGCTAGGCTTCCCGCCGCTGCCGGGCACCCAGCCGCATCTGCCGCCCGAGGAACGTTACGGGGAGCCGCTCCGTTTCCCAGTGAAGTCCGACACCGAGAGCCGCGACCTGTTCTACCGCTTCGACACGCTGGGCCGCTTCCACGCCGCGCACGGTGGCCAGCTCGACGCCGACGCCCGGCGCTTCGTCACCTACCAGGCGCTCGGCAAAGCCATCCTGATCGCCAAGGGGCGGCAGCGG
>JALORT010000020.1 GCA_025458755.1 Methylotetracoccus sp. | reverse complement strand
CAGATCACCTACCGAAGAATCGAGAACCGACGGGTCCGGGAAACAGTCACCGCTGGCGTATGTTCGGCACGCCACCCGGCCTAGACCTGATTGATCTGTGCAGTCCGGCGGGCCGGAAAACCATCCGACGCAGCTCGTAGCGACGTCACCTGTCGCGACGACTGCCGAGCGGCCGCCGCAGAGTGCTCTCTGTTGCGTGCGGGGCAAGTGTCGCGATCTGCGCTGTTACGGCGGCTGACAACCAGGAAGTTCTGCGTGGCTAAACCAAAACGACTGATTGTCGGCATTACCGGAGCAACCGGCATCATTTATGGCGTCAGACTCCTGGAGTTGCTCCGTGATACCGACATCGAAACCCACCTCGTGGTCTCACGTGCCGGCGACATGACCAGGGCTCACGAACTGGACATCAGCGCGCAGCATCTGCGCGAGCTGGCTTCTGTGAGTTACCCGATCAACGATGTGGGGGCGTCGTTGTCGAGTGGTTCATTTCGAACACTCGGCATGGTGATCGCACCGTGTTCGGTACGCACACTGGCCGAATTGGCGAGCGGCGTAACCACCAGCCTGCTGACGCGGGCGGCAGACGTCGTTCTGAAGGAACGGCGGCGCCTGGTGCTGTTGGTCCGCGAAACCCCGCTGCACGCGATCCACCTGCGGAATATGCTGGCCGTCACCGAAGCCGGCGCCATCGTGATGCCTCCGGTTCCCGCCTTCTACACCCTGCCGCGGTCCATCGACGAGATGGTCACCAATACCGTTTGCCGCGTACTTGACTTGTTCGACGTTGACGTCGGCAGGTTGCAGCGCTGGGGCGAAGACCTCAAACTAGGGGTGTCGGGCAACGACCATTGAATCCACCCGAAGGCTACGCATCCTGCGCCGGCGGTTCGATCCATTGCAGAAACCACACGGGCACGCCATCGGGATCGCGCACCCGAAACAGCTTCGCTCCCCAAGAAGTCGCAACGGGTTCAGGCGTTTCCTGAGCTAGGCCGGCACGTACGGCATCCACATCGTCCACCTCGACCACGATATTGACCCGATCCCCCGGCGTGCCCAGATCATGCGGGGATTGCTCGCGTCTGGCGTCGAGAATTTCCAGCCGCAGCCCGTTCAGATCGAAGACGCGTCCCCTCCCCCGGGGACGGTCCCAGGATCTGACCGTCGGGAAACCCAGCGTCACCCCATAAAATTCTACGACGTCGTCGTAATACGACGTGGCCAGAGCAACGTAACTCATTGTGCGCATACCGCGCCGCGGCACCCGACAAGTGCCCACCCCGGGGTCGCCGCGTTCCCTGATTTACTGCAGAAACCCTTCCTCGACTTCATCCTGTTTCAGCAATCGGATCGGTGTCGGCGGCACATGCCAGATGCCTTCGGCATACTCCTGGATGCTGCGATCAGACGAGAACTTACCGGTCCGGGCGGCATTCAACACGGACATGCGGGTCCAGTGCTCCCCATCGCCGTAGGCATGGTCCACCAGCGACTGACACTCGGCGTACGAGGCGAAGTCGGCCAGCACGAGATAGGGGTCGTGGTAGAGCAGGCCGTCGATCAACGGCCGGAACAGCTCGGTATCGCCGCGCGAGAAATAGCCGTTCCGGATCAGGTCGATCACTTCCCGAAGTTCAGGTTGTGAATGATAGCACTCCATCGGGTTGTAGCCTTGTCCCTTCAGCGCGGCGACTTGTTCGGTCGTCAGGCCGAACAGGAAGAAATTCTCCGGTCCCACCTCCTTCCGAATTTCAATGTTGGCGCCGTCCAGCGTTCCGATCGTCAACGCACCGTTCATCGAAAATTTCATATTGCCGGTGCCGGACGCCTCCTTGCCTGCGGTCGAGATCTGCTCCGAGAGATCTGCGGCCGGATAAATCCGCTGGCTGTTGGTGACGTTGAAATTCGGTACGAAAACGACCTTGATCCGTTCGCGAATCTCCGGATCCCAGTTGACCACGTCCCCCACCGCGGTAATGAGCCGAATGATCAGTTTGGCCAGGTGATAGGCCGGCGCCGCCTTGCCGGCGAAAATGAACGTTCGCGGCTGCATCTCCAGGTTTGGATTGTTCTTCAACCGGTAGTACAGCGCGATCACATGCAGGATGTTCAAATGCTGCCGTTTGTATTCGTGGATGCGCTTGACCTGGACGTCGAACAGTGAATCCGGGTCGATCGTGATCCCCGTCTGTTTCAGCACATGCGCGGCGAAATTGACCTTATTCGCACGTTTGATGTCACGCCAGCGCTGTCTGAAGGCACTGTCGTCGGCGAAGGGTTCCAGTTGCCGCAGCTGGCCGAGGTCCTTTGGCCATTCCGGACCGATCACCTCGGCGAACAGTGAAGAAAGTCTGGGATTGCTGAGCATGATCCAGCGGCGCGGTGTCACGCCGTTGGTCTTATTGCTGAACTTTTCGGGCCAAAGCGCGTGAAAATCCTTCAGGACATCCTTCTGCAGCAACTCGGAGTGCAGCTCGGCCACGCCGTTGATGGCATAGCTGCCGACACAGGCGAGGTGCGCCATCCGGACCGAGCGTTCGCCGCGTTCGTCGATCAGCGACATCCGCGCCACTCGGTCATCGTCGCCCAGGTAGCGCATGCGAATCTCGTCGAGAAAGTGGGCATTGATTTGGTAAATGATTTCCAGGTGACGCGGCAATTCGGCGCCGAACATGCCGAGCGGCCAGCACTCCAATGCCTCCGGAAGCAGGGTGTGGTTGGTGTAAGCGAACGTACGCTGCGTGATCGCCCAGGCCTCCTCCCAGCCTACCCCGTTCTCATCGACCAGCAGGCGCATCAACTCCGCGACCGCGATGCTGGGATGGGTATCGTTGAGTTGAACGGTGAACTTTTTGTGAAAGTCCTCCAGCGGGATTTTCTGCACCTTGAGAATTCGCAGCATATCCTGCAGTGAACACGAGACGAAGAAGAACTGTTGTTCCAGACGCAGGGTCTTGCCCTGAATCTGCTCGTCGTTGGGGTACAGCACTTTGGTTAGGTTTTCCGAAGCCACCTTTTGGTGCACCGCTCCGTAGTAGTCGCCGCGGTTGAACACTTCGAAGTCAAACGATTCCGGCGCCTCGGCACGCCACAAGCGGAGCGTGTTGGCGGTGTTGTTTCGGTAGCCGAGGATTGGTGTATCGTAGGGCACGCCTAAAACGACTTTGGCCGGAATCCAACGACTGCGCTCGCGCCCGTTTTCGTCGAAATACCGCTCGGTGCAACCGCCCAACTTGACCTCCACAGCCCATTCCGGGCGCGGAATTTCCCAGGGGTTACCGTAGCGGAGCCATTTGTCGGTCTTTTCCATCTGCCAGCCGTCGACGATGTGCTGGTCGAAGATGCCGAATTCGTAGCGAATGCCATAACCGAGCGCGGGAATTTCCAGGGTTGCCATGGAATCAAGGAAGCAGGCCGCCAGCCGGCCCAGACCGCCGTTACCGAGCCCCGGTTCCTCTTCCTGCGCCAACAAGTCCGCCAGACTGAGGCCCAGTTCCGCCACCGCCTGCTCGACTTTTTCGTAGATCCCGAGGTTGATCAGATTGTTGCCGAGGTGCGGCCCCATCAAAAACTCGGCCGACAAGTAACACACCGTGCGTGCGCCCTGCGCCGTGTAGGCAGCAGCAGTGCTGACCCAGCGCTGCAGCATCCGATCGCGCACTGCATAGGCGAGCGCCATGTAGTAATCGTTCTGGGTCGCCAGGGCCGGGAACTTACCCTGGATGTAGAACAGATTGTTCCAGAAATCCTGTTTCAACGCCTTCTTGGTCAGGCCGGTCCGCGTATCCTCCCCATGCGCGTCGGGTAGAGTGGGCTCAATTGCCGATTTGGTCATGGATTTCCTCATTGTCTTATCGGTCATGTTCGGGGCCTCATGCAATTTGTATACGCAGGCTCGGCGGACACGTCCCGGGAGTGGCAACGCCAGTTTACGCGGTGCATCCGTTTCTTTTCAGGCCGGTACAGGCTGTTCTCCAGGATGGCGGAGCCGCGCCGTGCGCCAAGCCGAGGCAAGCCTCCAGGCGACTGCACCAATCCGGCCGCGGATCGAATTTTGGACGGAAGCGCTTGAGTTGGTAAAATCATGCCTGTGTTTTAGTCTTCCGACAGAGGCGCGGAAGGGTATCTGTTGAATGCTTTCGCGGAATTGTACCCCTAGGCGTGGGATGAAGCCGCGATTCGGTCACCCGCTGCGATCCTCCCGACGAATCCATCATCAGGTCAATCCATGAATCGAAAACATACCGTCGGCGTGAAAGTCGGGTCGGTGCAGGTCGGAGGGGGTGCTCCGGTCGTCGTCCAGTCGATGACCAACACCGATACGGCAGATGTCAACAGTACTGTTCAGCAGGTGGCCGATTTAGCCCGTGCCGGCTCTGAATTGGTCCGTATCACCGTCAACAATGAAGAATCGGCAGAAGCCGTCGCGAAGATCCGCGATGAATTGGATAAGAGGGGCTTTACCGTTCCGTTGATCGGCGATTTCCACTTCAACGGACACCGCCTGCTGTCCAAATATCCCGAATGCGCTGAAGCTCTCGGTAAGTACCGAATCAATCCGGGCAATGTCGGCCGGGGATCGAAGCGCGATCCACAGTTCGCCCAAATGATCGAGTTCGCCTGCCAGTACGGCAAGCCGGTGCGCATCGGCGTGAACTGGGGCAGCCTCGATCAGCAGGTGCTGGCTCGTTTGCTCGATGAGAACGCCCAGTTGGCCGAACCGAAATCCCTGCCCGAAGTGATGCGGGAGGCCGTGATCACCTCCGCGCTGGAAAGCGCCGAACGTGCGGTGGAACTCGGGCTGCCGAAAGACCATATCGTTCTGTCGTGCAAGATGAGCGGCGTGCAGGAGCTGATCGCGGTGTATCAATCGCTGGCCGAACGCTGCGATTATGCGCTGCACTTGGGGCTCACCGAGGCCGGCATGGGCTCAAAAGGGATCGTCGCGTCGACCGCGGCGCTATCGGTGCTACTGCAGCAGGGCATCGGCGATACGATTCGGATCTCGCTGACCCCGGAACCCGGCGCCGACCGCACGCTGGAAGTCATCGTTGCGCAGGAGATCCTGCAAACGCTCGGCATCCGCTCGTTCACACCGATGGTGATCTCTTGTCCAGGCTGCGGCCGGACGACCAGCGATTATTTCCAAAAGCTGGCGCAGCAGATCCAAAGTCATCTCCGGCACAAAATGCCCGAGTGGCGCAAGCGATACCACGGCGTCGAAGACATGAACGTGGCGGTGATGGGCTGCGTGGTGAACGGCCCGGGCGAAAGTAAGAACGCCAACATCGGCATCAGCTTGCCGGGCACCGGCGAACAACCAGTCGCGCCGGTTTACGAGGACGGCGTCAAGACCGTCACGCTGAAAGGCGACCGCATCGCCGAGGAATTCCAGGAACTGGTGGAGCGCTACATCGAAACGCACTACGGGCGGGTCGAGGCGCCTCCCGCCTGACGGCTGTGGATTTTGGCCGTCAGTTTCCGATTCCTTCCAGACGATCGAGTTCAGCGGCCGTGAATCCAGCCGTCAGCCGGAGTTCGCGGTTGTAGGGACCGCGAACTTCCGTACGGAGATAGCGGTCCAGCAACTCGAAATACGAGTCTTCCGGTGCGGTGCCGTGTTCCTGACAAACCCACTGGAACCAGCGGCTGCCGAGTGCGACATGCCGAATTTCATCGTGCAGGATGCGGCGCAGGATCGCTGCACTCGGCTCGTCGCCGATCTGCTCGAATTTCGCGATCATGCCGGGGGTTACGTCGAGACTCCGGGCTTCCATGCAGCGCGGCACCAGCGCGAGGCGGGCCGCCACATCGCCGGCGGTGTCCTCGGCCACGTCCCACAGCCCTCGATGCGATGGCAGATCGCCGTAATCGCAACCGAGTTCCCGCAGACGCCCGCGCAGCAGTTCGAAATGCAGCGCTTCTTCGGCCGCCACAGCCAGCCAGTCCCGGTAGAACTCATCCGGTAAGCCACGGAACCGGTATAAGAGGTCCCAGGCCAGATGAATCGCGGTGAACTCGATGTGGGCCAGTGCATGCAGCAGTGCGGCGCGGCCGTCCGGTGTCGTCAGCTTGCGTCGCGGCAGTTCGCGCGGATCGACTGTTACCGGCCGTTCCGGAAACCGAACCATCGCAATCGGCTGTGCGGGGGCTCGACCACCATCATGCTCAAGCCGCCCCCGGTCATCCAAGGCCTTCGCCTGACGCGTCAGCGTCAGTTTCTCATTGAGGTCCGTGCTGGTCAGGCACTTTTCAGCAAAGAGGAAGAGGTCCCGGCCAGGTAGCCGCTTTGCACTCCTCGGGGTCCCAGTGGCACTGCGCAGCGGGATGATCAAGCGGCTTTGACCGTGTCCGCCTTAGCCCGGTATTCCGGGATCTGATCGAAATTCATGTAACGGTAGGTATCGGGGGCGTCTTTCTGAATCTCCCGCATGTAGCCCATGTACTCCTCGACCGTCGGGATACGGCCGAGGATCGAGCAGACTGCGGCCAGTTCGGCCGAGGACAGGAAAACGTTGGCGCCGGCGCCGAGGCGGTTCGGAAAGTTGCGGGTCGAGGTGCTGACCACGGTCGCGTTGTCGCCGACCCGCGCCTGGTTGCCCATGCACAGGGAGCAACCCGGCATCTCCATGCGCGCACCGGCCTTCCCGTAGGCGCCATAAAAGCCCTCTTCAACCAACTGCGCCTGATCCATTTTGGTGGGCGGTGCGATCCAGAGACGACCGGGCACCTGTTTTCCGAATTTATCCAGCAAGCGCCCGGCGGCGCGGAAATGACCGATATTGGTCATGCAGGAACCGAGGAAGACCTCGTCGATCGCCGTTCCGGCGACCGCGGACAACGGCTTCACATCATCCGGATCGTTCGGGCAGCAGAGCAGCGGCTCGCGGATCTCGTTGAGATCGATCTCGATGACTTCCGCATATTCGGCGTCGGCATCGGGTTCCATCAGCACTGGATTTGCCAACCAGTCTCCCATGGCCTTGATGCGCCGCTGCAGCGTGCGCGCATCGCCGTAACCCTGATCGATCATCCATTTCAGCAGGACCACGTTGGACCGCAGATACTCGATGACCGGGGCCTGGTTCAGGCGCACCGTACAGGCGGCGGCCGAACGTTCGGCCGAGGCATCGGCCAATTCGAAGGCCTGCTCGATCTTGAGATCCGGCAAGCCCTCGATTTCCAGGATGCGGCCGTTGTAGACATTCTTCTTACCCTTCTTCTCGACCGTCAGCAGCCCCCGCTGCAGGGCGGCGTAGGGAATCGCGTGTACCAGATCGCGCAGCGTAATGCCGGGCTGCATCTCCCCTTTGAAGCGGACCAGCACGGACTCCGGCATATCCAGCGGCATCACGCCTGTTGCGGCGGCGAAAGCGACCAAGCCGGAGCCGGCAGGGAACGAGATACCGATCGGGAAACGGGTATGGGAATCACCGCCGGTGCCGACGGTGTCCGGCAGCAGCATTCGGTTCAACCAGGAGTGAATGATGCCGTCACCCGGCCGGAGTGCGACGCCGCCGCGGTTCATGATGAAATCCGGCAGCGTGTGGTGGGTTTCTACGTCGACCGGCTTCGGATAGGCCGCGGTGTGGCAGAACGACTGCATCACCAGGTCGGCCGAAAATCCCAGACACGCCAGATCCTTCAATTCGTCGCGGGTCATCGGCCCAGTCGTATCCTGCGAACCCACCGTCGTCATGTGCGGCTCGCAATAGGTGCCGGGACGGACACCGGCGACACCACACGCCTTGCCGATCATCTTCTGCGCCAGGGTGTAGCCTTTGCCCGAGTCGACCTCGGCCTTGGGTCGGCGGAACACCGGAGAAGGCGACTGCCCCAACGTTTTCCGCGCGCGGTCAGTCAGTCCGCGACCGATGATTAACGGAATCCGTCCGCCGGCCTGGATTTCATCCAGCAAGATTTCCGTCTTCAATTGGAACCGCGTGATCACGTCACCGGAATCATGCCGTTTGATCACGCCCTGGTACGGATAGATGTCGATCACATCGCCGCTCTGCATGCCGGTCACGTCGCATTCGATCGGCAACGCCCCGGAATCTTCCATCGTGTTGAAGAAAATCGGCGCGATCTTGCCGCCGATGCAGACCCCGCCCGCGCGCTTGTTCGGCACGCAGGGGATATCGTCGCCGATAGACCAGAGCACGGAGTTGGTTGCGGACTTTCTTGAGGACCCGGTACCGACGACGTCGCCGACGAAAGCGACCGGGTACCCTTTTTCCTTCAGAGCCGCGATCTGCTGTTCCGCGTTGGTCACCCCTTCACGTGGATTCTTCAGCATCGACTTGGCGTGCAGCGGAATATCGGGGCGCGACCACGCCTCGGTTGCGGGTGACAGGTCGTCGGTGTTGATTTCACCCGGCACTTTGAACACCGTGACCGTCAGCTTCTCCGGGAGTTTCGGACGTCGGGTGAACCATTCGGCATCGGCCCAGGACTGCATCACCCGCCGGGCGTTTTCGTTGCCGGCCGCGGCCTTTTCCTCAACGTCGTGGAAGGCGTCGAACATCAGCAGCGTCGAGGACAGAGCCACTGCCGCCGTCGCGCCGAGCGTCGGGTCATCGAGCAGATCGATCAACGGTGCGACGTTGTAGCCGCCGAGCATCGTGCCCAGCAGTTCCGTGGCCCTGACCGGGTCCAGAATCGGCGATGAGTCGTCGCCTTTTGCGATTGCCGCCAGGAAACCGGCTTTGACATAGGCCGCATCGTCGACCCCGGCAGGCACGCGATGGGTCAGCAAATCGATCAGGACCGATGCTTCGCCGGCCGGCGGATTTTTGATCAATTGCACCAGGGCGGCCGTCTGCGCCGCATTCAACGGTTTCGGAACCAAGCCCTGGGCTTCGCGTTCTGCGACGTGCTGACGGTACTCTGCTAGCATGCGGCTCTCACCTATGTTGGTTGGAAGGGGGTGGCATCCGACGCGGTTGCAGGCCCGAACGAGTCGGGCGGCGGGTCCGTGCACGCCATGGCCGCGCACTATTGTCGAGTATTATAGGGGCGTCAATTGTTTCTTTTCGAGCAATGTTGCGATGAGCACTTGGTATTACAGTCACCCGAGTTTCTTCAAGCACGACACCGGATACGGCCATCCTGAAAGCATCCCGCGTTTGCAGGCCATCGAAAAAGCATTGAGCGGACTTGAATTTCTCAACCTGGTCCGGAAGGAGGCTCCGTCGGGAACGCACGATCAGCTCAGGCTGATCCACTCGGAAAGCGAGATCAGCCAGGTGTTGGAAGCGATCCCGAAGTCCGGCGAGGTGCATCTCGATCCCGACACCGTCGTATCGGCGGATTCGGGTACCGCGGCGTACCATGCGGTTGGTGCCGTCTGTGCCGCGGTCGACGCGGTGGTAGCGGGACAGGCGAGCAACGCGTTCTGCGCCGTGCGGCCGCCCGGGCACCACGCCGAACCGACCCGAGCCATGGGATTCTGCCTGTTCAACAACATCGCCATTGCAGCACGGCATGCACAGAAACGCCACCGCATCGAACGGGTCGCGATCGTGGACTTCGATGTACACCACGGCAACGGCACTCAGGCCGCGTTTCAGCGTGATGCGACCGTGCTCTACGCTTCGACGCACCAGTATCCCTGGTACCCCGGTACCGGCGCCGCGAATGAGACCGGCGTCGGCAACATCTTCAACGTGCCGCTGCGCGCCGGCACGGGGTCGGCCGGGTTTCGCTCCGGCGTGAGCGAGAAGATCCTACCGGCGGTTGAACGCTTCAAGCCCGGCTTGATCCTGGTTTCGGCCGGCTTCGACGCCCATCGTAACGACCCGCTGGCCTCGCTGGAACTGGAGGAGGCGGACTTCGCCTGGATCACCGACGAACTGCTCCGTCTGGCCGCAAAGCACGCCGAAGGCCATCTCGTCTCTACGCTGGAGGGCGGCTACCACTTGAAAGCGCTGGGCGACAGCGTCGCCGCACACGTCAGGTCCATGATGCGCGCCACCTGAAACTGCACGCGCACCGTCGACGATCTACGGTGGAATGATCGACAACAAGAAAAGAAAAGCCGCCGACTGCCCCACTTGATCGTGTACCCGAGAAATTCAAATCCCCGGGGAAACCTGCACGATACGAGTCTTAGCTTCGTTCAGCGTGACTCCCAATGCCACCAGAATCTTCTGGGCCTCTGACAGGGCCTAAGCATCCAGCTTGCCGTCGGCCCCGTTCACGCCTCGGCGGTTGCGGTAGACAAACGGTGGCCGATCCGCGGCAGCCAGCGGCGTAAAGCCGGGGCGGTCAACAGGGTGCTGACAACCGCCATCAGCACCAGCATCGTGAACACCGCGCGGGGCAGCACGCCGAGATCGTAGCCGAGGTTGATCACGATCAATTCCATCAGCGCACGGGTATTCATCATGATGCCGATCACCCGCGCCTCGCCCGGGTTTGAACCGGTCAACCGGGCTGCGAGGTAGCAGGCGCCGAACTTGGCGAACATCGCGAGCGCTATCAGCAACAGGCACCAGGCCCAGTCCGCGGCGCCTGTCAGCTGACCGATGTCGGTACGAAGCCCCGTGTACGTGAAGAAAATCGGCAGGAAGAAAACAGTCACGAGCGGACCGACGCGGGCACGCCACGCCGCAACCAACTCCGGCCGATCGTGCAGCAGAACGCCGATCAGGAAACCGCCGAAGATCGCGAAGATGCCGAGACGGCTGGTGAGCATTGCCGACGTGAATACACAGGCGAGCAGAATGCCGAGCAAATCCGCCGGCAGCGGGTCACCCGGCCGTCCCATCTTCGCGATCAGAACGCGCAGCGCAGGCCGCACCAGCCACCAGCACAGCGCGGCGAATAGCAGCAGAAACCCGAGTTGCAGTGCGACGCCGCGCGGTGCGAACTGCGCGGCGACACCAGAGGCGATCGCCGCCAGCAAAATCCAGCCGAGCGCATCGGTCAGTGCGGCGGCTGCGATCGTGACGGCGCCGATCTGCGTCCGCGTCAACCCGAACTCGATCATGATTCGGCCGAGGATCGGCAGCGCAGTGATGGACCAGGCGGTCCCCATGAACAGCGCATAACCGGTGAGGCCGATCCCGCTCGCCAGCTGCGGCGCCGAGACAACGCCGAAGCCCAATCCGAGAGCAAACGGCACCAACATGCCCGCGAGGCTGATCGCGATCACCGCACGGCGGTTGCGACGCTCTTTGAGGTGAGCAAAATCGAACTCCATGCCGACCTGAAACATCAACAGGATCAGGCCAAGCTGACTGATCACCGTCATCGGCATCGACGGCGTGCTGCGGAACACCAGGTCGAACGACGCGGGCGCCAGCTTACCCAGCAGCGATGGTCCCAGCAACAAGCCGGCGATGATCTCCCCGACCGCGCGCGCCTGACCCAGCCGGCGGGCCAGCGCCCCGCACAGCCGCGCGGCGAGCAGGATCAGCGTCAGTTGCAGCAGCACCGAGGACAGCAGCATATCCAACTGCTGCGCGTTCACAGCAT
>JALORT010000313.1 GCA_025458755.1 Methylotetracoccus sp. | reverse complement strand
TTCTCGATGGCTTGAAGTGGTGAGAGATAGCGGGCGATCAAGCCGTGTTGCCATCGGCCGGGCGGCACCGGAATCCGGACATTCCAGCCGCCGCCGGGAGCAATCGACATCGGGTTACCGTCGACGTCTTCCATGTGCTCGAGGACGTGGTCGCGATTACCCTCCGGGGAGATCAGTTCCAGTCGGTCGCCGACGGCAAAGCGATTTTTCACCAGCACCGATGCCGTTCTCCCGTCCGGTGCGCAATCGGTGATCTCGCCGACGAACTGCTGGCGGTGGCTTTCCGAGTGACCGCGGCGGTAATTCTGATACTCCTGGCCGCGGCGGCGCTCGAAGAAGCCGTCGGTGTAGCCGCGTTGCGCCAGGTTCTCCAGCACACCCCACAGGGTCGGATCGAACTCCCGCCCCTCCGCGGCGTCTTGGATGGCTTGGCGATACACTTGTGCGGTCCGCGCGACGTAGTAATGCGACTTCGTGCGGCCCTCGATCTTCAGACTGTCCACGCCGATGCCGGCCAGCTTGCGGACGTGCTCGACGGCGCGAAGGTCTTTGGAATTCATGATGTAGGTGCCGTGTTCGTCCTCGAATACCGGCATCAGCTGTCCAGGGCGGTTTTCCTCCTCGAGGAAATAAATCTGGTCCGCCAGCGGATGACGGGCTTCCGCGGAAGTGTGGTCCGCATGCTGGTTCAGATCGTGCAGGCTCAGGGTCAATGCACCGCGCGGGATAACGCCGCCTTCTGCGTTTTCCTCGGCGGCCGCTACCTTATACTTCCAGCGGCACGCATTGGTGCAGGTGCCCTGGTTCGGATCGCGGTGGTTGAAGTACCCGGACAGCAGGCAGCGGCCGGAGTACGCGATGCACAGCGACCCGTGTACGAAGACCTCCAGTTCCACGTCGGGACAGTGCTGCCGGATCTCGGCGATCTCCTCCAGCGAGAGTTCGCGCGACAAAATGATCCGGCGGATGCCGGCGGCCTGCCAGAACCTGACCGCGGCGTAATTCATCGTGTTCGCCTGGACCGACAGGTGAATCGGCAGATCGGGCCAGGCTTCGCGGGCCATCAGAATCAGACCGGGGTCCGCCATGATCAGCGCGTCGGGTCCCAGCGCGATGATCGGACTCAGGTCTTTGATGAAAGTCTTCAGCTTGCTGTTGTGCGGCAGCACGTTGGCGGCCAGGAAGAATTTCTTGCCCAAGCGATGGGCTTCGGCGATACCGATCGCGAGATTTGCCGCCTGAAAGTCATTGTTCCTGACGCGCAGGCTGTACCGCGGCTGTCCCCCGTAGACCGCATCGGCGCCGTAGGCAAATGCGTAACGCATATTCTTCAGCGTTCCGGCCGGGGACAGCAGCTCGACTTTTTTCATGCAGCGCGGGCGGGATGGTAAACTCACGAGTGCGGAATTTTAACGTACTGCGAACACCCCCGCCCGGTCTTTTCGCCGCCCTGGTATGAACTTCCCTACGATCGAAGAGTTCGTCGGCAACACGCCGCTGGTGCGGCTGCAGCGATTGCCTGCCGATGCCCGTAATCTCGTTCTGGCCAAACTCGAAGGCAACAACCCGGCCGGATCGGTCAAGGACCGCCCGGCGCTCAGCATGATCAAACGGGCCGAAGAACGGGGCGACATCAAACCGGGCGATCGCCTGATCGAGGCGACCAGCGGTAACACCGGGATTGCTCTCGCGATGGCGGCGGCCATCAAAGGCTACCGGATGACATTGATCATGCCAGACAACATGAGCGCCGAGCGGCGTGCGACGATGAAGGCCTTTGGCGCCGAGATCATCCTGGTGCCGGCCGCAGGCAGCATGGAGGCCGCGATCGATCTGGCCCGGGCGATGGAAACACGGGGCGAAGGCATCATCCTCGATCAATTCGCCAATCCGGACAATCCGCGCGCCCACTACGAAGGCACCGGGCCGGAAATCTGGCGCGACACGCGCGGCACGGTCACGCATTTCGTCAGTTCCATGGGCACGACCGGAACGATCATGGGCACCTCGCACTTCCTTAAGGAACAGAATCCATCGATCGAAATCGTCGGCGTGCAGCCCAAAGATGATGCCAAGATCCCCGGTATTCGGCGCTGGCCCGAGGAATATCTGCCGAAGATTTACGATCCTGCGTGGGTTGATCGGATTCTGGATGTCGGACAACAGGACGCAGAAAACATGATGCGGCGGCTTGCTTCCGAGGAAGGCATCTTCGCCGGGGTGTCCTCCGGCGGCGCCGTGGTCGCCGCGCTGGAGCTGGCGCAGCAGCTGAACAATGCGGTGATCGTGGTGATCATTTGCGACCGCGGTGACCGTTATCTCTCCACCGGCGTGTTTCCCGCGTGAAGCGCGGCGCGGCGCGTAAGGCCAAACTGCAGGCTGCCTCACCGGCACGGGCGCATATCGACTCGTTTGCGCACGACGGCCGAGGCGTCGCGCATGTCGACGGCAAGGCGGTGTTCATCGAGGGTGCGCTGCCGGGTGAGGACGTCGAGTTGACGTACAACGCGATCCGCCGCGACTATGCCGAGGGTCACGTCGACCGCGTCTTGGCGCCGTCGCCGGATCGGGTGGAGCCGTTCTGCCCCCGCTTCTCGGTGTGTGGCGGCTGCCGGCTGCAGCACTTGGTGCTGAGTAAACAGGTTGCTGCGAGGCAGGACCTGTTGATGGAACAGTTGCGGCGTCTCGGCAAGGTGGAGCCGGAGTCGGTTCTGTGGCCGTTGACCGGCGAGTCCCGGGGTTATCGGCGGAAGGCGAGGCTGGGCGTCAAGTACGTCGCGAAGAAAGGGAAGGTCTTGGTCGGGTTCCGCGAAAAGGCCAGCAACCTGCTCGCCGAGATCGAATCCTGTCCGGTGCTGCACCCCTCGGTCGGTGAGCGGATCGGCGCCATACCGCAACTGATCGGGCAGCTTTCCGTTCGGGACCGGTTTCCGCAGATCGAGGTCGCCGTCGGCGATGAAGCGACCGCACTGGTGTTCCGCGTGTTGGCCGACCCTTCCGAACAGGACGCGGCGCGCGTCGCGGCGTTCGGCGCCGAGTTCGGCCTCTCCGTGCTGTGGCAGCGCCACGGCCCGGATTCGATCGTGCCGGTCTATCCGGAGAAGGCGGTGCCGCTGAGTTACCGCCTGCCGGCCCGGGGTCTCCGCTTTGAATTCAAGCCCGGTGATTTCACCCAAGTCAATCAGGACATCAACCGGCGCATGGTTGAGTACGCACTGGAGCTGCTGGACATCGATACTGACCATGACGTGTTGGACCTCTTCTGCGGGCTCGGCAATTTCACGTTGCCGATCGCGCAGTGGGCACGCCACGTCATTGGGTTGGAAGGTGAAAAAGGATTGATCGAACAGGCGCGCCGCAACGCGGCGCTGAACGGCATCGACAATGCCGAGTTCCATGTCGCCGATCTGTTCCAGATCCATGACGGCGCGCCGTGGATCGACCGGCGCTTCGACCGCGTGCTGCTCGATCCGTCACGTGCCGGTGCCCAGGAGGTGCTGCGCTACGTGCCGCGCTGGCAGGCGCCTCGTCTCGTCTATGTCTCCTGCAACCCCGCGACGCTGGCGCGCGATGCCGGCATCCTGGTGCATCAGCATCGCTACCGTTTACTGTCGGCCGGTGTGATGGATATGTTTCCGCACACTGCGCACGTCGAGTCCGTGGCCGTGTTCGTGCGATGATCGCCGCCGCCGAACCACAGAGTTATCTCCGCGTCAGTTTGCCGCGACAGCAGCTCGAGTGGATCGAGAGGGGCCAGGTGCTGCGCGCCTACCCGGTGTCGACTGCGAAGAACGGGCCGGGAG
>JALORT010000312.1 GCA_025458755.1 Methylotetracoccus sp. | reverse complement strand
GGAGCAGCGTGTACGCTGGTTTAAACGCGGCATGGACTCGGGTCGCCCACAGGACTGCGACACGTTCTCGACCCGTTCGCTTTGAGGGTTCCCAAAAAACCACCGGATCCGATGCCTGCCAGGATAGGGAAATGACGACGAAGGAAACCTGGATCCTGATCAAGACCGCGTTCAACGCATGGAGCGATGATCATGTACAGAGCATGGGCGCAGCGCTGGCGTACTACACCATGTTCTCCATTGCCCCCTTGTTGCTGATCGTGATCGCGATTGCCGGCTTGGCGTTCGGCGAGGAGGTCGCCCGCGGCGAAATCGCCGGTCAATTTCAGACCCTGATAGGGGAGCAGGGGGCATTGGCCATGCAGGCGCTGGTGGAGAGCGTGAACCAGCCGACCAAAGGCTTCACCGCAACCCTGATCGGCGGGGGTCTTTTACTGATTGGAGCCACGCGCCCTCACGTCCATCCTGTTCACTATCGGCAAATTTTTGATCGGCCTGTATATCGGCAGAAGCGGGGAAATGTGCGATTGGAATCAAAAACATTGAACAAGGCAAATGCTTTTGGGTCCTGATTCTTCAGTGGCTCGTACAGGCGCCGCCACAGACGCAAGACTCGACGGGTGGCTGGCCGTTAAGTGGATTAGGCTCGGTTACCGGAGCTTGGTGCGCGCCAGGCGCTTGGCGTTGGCGACTGCTGTCCGATGCACGGGAGCCATGCCTTTGCTCAGAACACCCAGTGCAGCGTTCTGCACCTGTGCGGCCACCGTACTGGCGGATGGCCTGCTCTTCAGCGAAGGCGACCAGAACGCGCGAAAAAAGGAAGCCGCCAGCGCTTGATGGGCATGAAGGGCTTGCCGGGTCATGGCGTTCCAAGACTCACTGAACGCAGCCGCCTTCTCGGCGCCCATGCGTTGGAATTCCTTCCGATCACGCGCTGAAGGTGTGGGACCTGCGACGGCCATGCGCGTGACTCGATGAGCGACGACCTGTGGTACGGCGAAGGCGAGTTCTGCCGCCTTGGCAACGAGGGACTGGGTCTTGCGTGTGCGGCGAGAGGGCATGAGCGTTCCTTGGTTTCCTATTCTTTCTTGCTGGACTGGTCGTCGGTGTCCGTCTTCGGGCGGGGTTTGGTTTCAATCTTAACCTGGGTGGTGCCGTCCTCTTCCATATCCAGCTTTTTAGCGGCCGCGCGGGAAAGATCGATGGCCCGATCTCCCACATAAGGTCCCCGATCATTGATCCTGACCTCGACCTTTTTGTTATTCTCAAGGTTGGTCACTGTAGCCTGAGTTCCCATGGGCAAGCTGGGATGAGCAGCGGTCATTTTTTTCTGATCAAAGGTTTCGCCATTAGCAGTCTCGTTGCCTTGAAATCCGGGTCCGTACCAGGACGCTTCGCCCACTTCCTTGTGGCTCGGTTTAGTGGAAGCGGCGCTCCCTTTGCCGGGTTCGGCTGAATATTCCGAGGTGCAACCGGAAAGCGCCAAGGCGCCCATCAAAACGACTCCCGAGAAACCCGCAAAACGGTTGCCACAGGACCTTGCAAGGCTCGATGCTGTCATGACTCAATCCCCCACGGGTTTGCTGGTATTTGTAAAGCAAAAACTACCATGACTCCACGGGAAGCGTCTGTGCTGTAAAACACATAACCACTTAGGACTTTCGCTTTTCGTCATACCCGCGAAAGCGGGTATGACGACTTGAGGAGCGATTCACATCGAACGCTGCCGCACCCGCTTGGACGCCCGCAGCATCCCCGCGCCGCACCGCCATGTTTGGTGAGCCGAGGGTGCTACGGCTTGCGCTTTTTCTCTTCTTCGTCGAAGTTTAGCTGCTCGTCGCTCTTCTTGTTTCCGCTCTTGGCGGCATCCGCCTTTGGCTCCTTGCCGTGTTGCTCGGCCTTGCCGCGCGGCTCGAGCGATGCGGCGACCGGGGGTGCGGGCGGCGACGGAGCCTTCGCAGCCGAAGGCTCTCCAGGCTTCCCGCGTTGCTCAGGCTTGCCACGAGGTTCGGCCTTCCCGCGCAACTCGGGCGGTGCGGCAGCCGGGGGTGGGGGTGGCGTCCCGGGCGTCGCGACCGGCGGTTCGCCGGGCTTCCCGCGCCGCTCGGCCTTGCCGCGCGACTCGGGCGGCGCAGTGACTGGACTTGCCGACTGCGCCGGAGCGATGACCTTGATTTTCGCCGCCGCGACCGGCGACGCCCGTTTCAAGTTTCGCAGCGCTGCCGCATCGAGCGGCTTGCCGGGGTTGGTGGCAAGCAGAAGTTCCTTGCTCGCAAAGCTGACCGGCGCCGCCGGCGGAGCGCGTCTCGCCATAATCGGTCGCTCCAGAACCGCCGTGGGCGGCTTGCTGCCCGCGGGCGCCGCCGCACCGATCACGCTTGCCTGTACCGGCGCGAACGCGGCGACCGGCGTGACCGGCGCGTTGACTACCATCTCATTTGACATCCGCACCGCGACCCTGGAGACCGGCTGCGATTGCACGAACGCCGTCGCGGGTACCGCGATGACCGCTCCCGGAACCTGCTGGTTGATGTAAGTCACGTTGTTCACGTTCGTGTTGTTGTACATATTCGTGATTTGGGTGTTGTTGATGACCGTATTGCTGGTATTAATGTTGGTGAAGTAACGGCGACTCACCGCGTAGGTGGGCCGATACACGTCACGGGGACCCAGCGGGAACCAGGCGATGCCGCCGACGTTGCCAGTCGAGCTCGAGAGTTGGAAATTGCGACCGCCGACGAAGGCGACCAGCGCGGGCGCATAGATCGCCCTCGCGCGAACCGGGCCTGGTACCCAGCCCCACGTCCCGTTGAGATCGGTCCAGCGACCGTAGTGGGACACGGCGAAACCCCACGGTGCGTCATCCACCCACGTCCAGCCCCACGGGTCGATCCATGTCCAATGGCCGTCGTGGTAGGGCGCCCATCCCGCGGACACGCGATTCGGTACCCAAACATTGCCGTACCTTGCATCGACTCGCCATGTGCCGTGATCGTCGAGGTCCTGGTAGCCGATCACGTCGGGGGAGACGTAGTGTGCGGTGACCGAGCTTTCCCAGCGGCGATCACGATCGTAGGTCCACCGGTCGAAGTCGTCGGCCGGCAACAAATCAAGGACCTCATAGTCGCGCAGACCAGTTCCAGAGAAGCGGTACGACTGCTGCGCATCAATGGTGTACGCCACCCCTTCGCCATACACATCGGCGCGGCCGCGGCGCGTAACAACGGTCGTCGCATCGCCCGCGGAATCGACGTCGATCCGGTAGTCGCCGGGCTGCCGTATTGAAAACGCGAGATTCGGCGTGTCCACTTCGAGCGCATCGTCGCGCTTGAAACGTCGCACGTGAAGATTAAGCGTTCCCTGCGCCAACTGTAGCTGGACGACGCTGTCGTCAAGATTGAGCACGGTCACGCTGGTGCTGCCGCTCATGCGGATCACGGCGGAACCCACTTGCAACTCGGCTCGCGCGCCAGCGTCCACCCACAGGCGGTCACCGGTGATGAGAGGCCGGTTCACCGTCGCTTGCACCCAGTCGTTTTCGCCCGCCGGGGAGAAACTCACGGCCCCGTCAATGAAGCCCAACCGCGCTACACGCGCCGGCGGATCGGCGCTGGCCCAACCCGCGAACGCGAATACAGCCATGCCGAGAAAGAACGCGATGATTAGATGACGTCGAAGTTGTTTTTGCATGGTCATACTCATTCCCGAAAACGAAGCGCATCACTCCACGGCTCCAAGAGTAGGAGTCCGAAGACGTGTCGTCTGTGCGCCACCGAACGGACCGCGTCGCCTAACAATCGATA
>JALORT010000311.1 GCA_025458755.1 Methylotetracoccus sp. | reverse complement strand
CGGCGTGTGCGGCCAGCGCGTCCCAGAGTGCTAATCCAAGGCCGGTGCGGTCTTCCGAGCCGGGCAGGCCCGCCAACAGCCGCGAACGGCAGAGTCCCGCCGGCCGCGGATTGGCTTCCAGGAAAACCGGCACCATCCGACCCCCCGGAGCCAAATCCAGCAGCACGTCGAGCCCGGTCAGCCACAAACCGTCGAACAGCGTGGCCGCCAGTTCGGCCTGTTCGGTAAGATCCGCCCATGTTGCAGCGTCCGGGCCCGGAATCGGCCGGGATCTATCACCACGCGCGACCAGATGCGACAGCACCCGGTGTATCGGTTCGATGCGGCCTCCGCGGCCACAAGAGGCCGGCCCGTCGGCGTGAGCACCGATCTGGGCAAAACCTGACGTGAGCCGACAGCGGCACCCGTCGAACGAGACGTTTAGGCGCAAGGCCAGGGTGTGGCAGCTGCCTTTCTGCGGGTCTCGGTACAGAACGCCATCCCGCCGTTGCTGCACGATCACGGCTCCACGGCGCCGACAGCGCTCGAAGCGGTCGGTCAGCAACCGATCCATCCCTGGGTCGGAGCGTCTCAGGTAGCTGACCTCCTGTCCTTCCGTCCCCATGTTCGGTTTCAGCACGACTTCCGGAAACCTTGCGGCGAAGCGCCGCAACGCCATCCGGTCTTCCGGTTCGATCAGCTGGAACGGCGGCACGTCCAGGCCGAGGTCCGTCCATCCGGCCAAGGTCGCCGCCTTATCGTCGGCCAAGGCCGACGGCGGCCAGGGATTTACCTGTCGACCCTCGACGCGGGCGCTTAGGGCGCGGTGACGTTCGCGTTCCTGAGCACCCAGGGACAGAAATTGGGTGCGGTCTGGCCGCACCGGGGCCGCAAGGTGCGTTTCGAGCAGCCGATTGTGTTGTGCATCAAATAGGATCGCGCGGCGGATCGTCCCGTCGCTTGCGAGCCAGTCATCCCGTACGCCGAGCAATTGGCAGCGAGGCCGTCCGGAGTGCTCGGCATCCCACACGTAGGCATCGACGACCAAGGCATAGAACTCATTCTGGAAGCCGGCCGTTGCCGCGAAAATCACTGCGTGGCGCTGCATGCCGCGCCATGCGATCGGGTCGAGCGGCTCGGGCAAGACCAGGGGTTCTGGCGAAAGCCATTCCGCGCGCGACACTCCAGTCAGAGCGTCAAACGCGCAGAGCGGCTGGTCTGCAGCCCCCGGTTTCGGCCGTGCCAAGTGCCGCCCGCCGGGTCGGTGAGCGCTCTCAGGGAAGTCCATGATACTCATCCCTCAGCTTCGACAGGTACTCTTCCCCTGCTCGATGTAAGTCGCGCAGCACGATCCGGGCATTCTCGCCGACGCGGTCCCAATCCGGCGCCCGGCCTTCTGCGGCGGCGCGCTGCAGCTCGTGGGCTTCCTCGCGGAGCGCCACCCGATCCCACAGTCCGACGCCGATGTTGGGCTCGATCAGCACCACCCGCCAGTCCACCGGGACCACGATCGTTTCTCGGCCTGCCTGGTGCTGCACGAAGCATGAGTCCCGGCGTGTACCGTCCTCGTTGTAGCAAGGCCGAAGTCTGACGGCGACATCCTCGGCGAACACCGGCGTGACCAGAAAATCCAGCATCAGATAACGCGGCTGACCGTACGACATGGCCATCAGGTCGCAGCCCACCGGACGGCCGGTCTCCTCTCGGTAGACTTCGGCCGCGCTGCGTTCATAGTCAGCCAGGGCTTGCGCCGCACGACGGGCGGCCTCGGCCAGACGGTTCAGCAGCGCCGGGCGGATCTCCGGTCGAATGAACTCCGGCCGCAGCTGTTCCAGCGTCCCCCCACGCCCGACGTTGGTGATGGGGTGCCGGCTGTTCAGTGTGATCCAGTGCGACAGATGCCATTTGGCGGCTGGGTCCGGTTCTTCAGGGCGGTCAGTCGAGACGATCACGCGCAGAGAACCGTAGATCGGCGGACAGGGATCGCGTCCCCGATCGATACCCTGACCCCATTCCAGCACCTGGCGACGGACGAAGTCTTGCATGAACCCTTCGGTTGCCCAGAGCTCAGGCGAGCCATGGATGAATTCCTGCACTGCAACGTTGTGCCGCAGAGAGATCTGATGCACGAAATCCACGGCTTCGTTCAGCGCGTCCGGATTCATGCCCAGGCCAGCGTCCCGGACGCGGAACAACCGCATATTCCGTCCTCCGGATTCAGCCGCGTCCTTGACGATGAAGTTCGGGCAGCGTTCAGCGAACGACGCCAATCCAGGATACCCGGTCCCAGCCAGCCCGTCGCGGATCCAACGTTTCACTTCGCTCTCGTCGCTGCGTGCAGTCCAAACCGCCAGCCAGTCGACCTCCGTCGGCAGCTCGACGCCGGACGATCCGAAGATACCCAGATACTTGGCCTTATCGTAGGTCGTCCAGGTATGAAACAGCGACTGCACCGTGCAGGGCAAACCGGCATCCTCCAGTGCTCCCGACGTGTACACGGGGTCGCCGTGAAACGGATAGACCAAGGCCGCTTGAATCGGACGTGTGAACCGCGCCGCAACGCGGATGCCCTTCGGACCAACCTCGGCGAGCGCTCGGCCCGGCTGGTGGCGCGCCAGTGCGGCGTGGTAGGTGTCAGCATCGACGTAGAAATGGCCGCTGCGGATCAACGCGACGGAACAGCCTAGCGCGGCCACCGGCTGCAACTCGATCTTGCGACCGATGATGAGGTTGGCTCCGATCCGTCCCTGGCTCACGAGCTCGCGCGCCAGAGTCGGCCCCTCGCACAGCATACGCGAGAAATGAGTACGCCCCACGGGTGCGGCGATGACGTGATTGACCCGGGAATGGTCAGCGATGAGCGCCGGATCAAACTCCGGAAACACGGCCGGGAGCGGAAAGCCGTCGTTCCGCAGGAAAGCCAGTTCGCGGATCTGGCCATAGGCCCGCCAGGCGCATTCGGCCGGGCTGCTGCCTTCAGCACCGATCGCCTCCTCGCTACGCCCGTGGAGGAAGTTGCCCAGTAGACTGTCCTGCTCTGCGTCAGGCAGGTCGCGGAACTCGGTTGCTTCGATGACGATGCGGCGGAGATAGCGGTACAGCCAGGCATGGCGGGCTGACGCCAGACCGTACAGTGCATCTCCGGACAGATCGGTGAAGCCGGTCCCGCGGCTGTAGAGCCACGGCCGGTATTCGTAGGTGTGATCGTTCAGAGTCCGGGCGAAGAAATCGGCGAGCGCCCGCCACAAGGAACCGGCATCGCCGCGCGATTGGCTCGCCGTGGGCTGCACCGTCTCCACGGCCAGCAGGATCTCGAACAGCTCGATACCTTCAGCAATGCGTTCCAGCGAGCAGCGCTTGTCTGTTTGGTCGATCTGGCCCAGCCGTTCCTGCTCAGCCACGTGCTGCGCGATCCGGCCAAAATCCCCGATGTCTTCGTAGCCTCCAGCCATTTCCTGCCAAAGCTCCGGCTCGATTCGCCGGCCGCTGCAGAGGCGGTCGATATGGCGCAGCATCGCTTCACGCGCGGCCGCGGGAGCAAATTCTGCAGCGAGTGCCGTCAGCGCGTGGCGCGTATGAGCGATAAAGCGGCCGAAGTCGGTTTCGGCTATCGGTCCGCCGCTCTGGCCGAGGACGTCGATCGCCGCCCGATAATGCGCTGCGAAATCGCCGAAAGGATCCCCGATAGCGCGGAACGCTGCCCAGCGCTGGCACAAGCCCCGGGCCCGCTCCAGCCGTTCCTCGAGTTGCTGCCGCTGTTCCAGAGCCACGGCCGGACGTTCTTCGATCGCTTTGTTGGAACTCTCAGTTCCGCGTACGTCCACCCA
>JALORT010000310.1 GCA_025458755.1 Methylotetracoccus sp. | reverse complement strand
TCGAAGTTTCACGCCAACGGAGGCGGGCGAAGTCGGACGGGATCGATGCCGACCGGCTGGTGGAGTTGATGCAAAGGCAGGCGCGTGGCGAACAGCAGGGGTTGGTTCCGGAAGGAGCGCAACTCAAGACGGCCAAGGCGTAAGTCTCGTCAGGGTTATCCACCCAAGCCCTGGTTTGCAATCCACTCTCGGGTTTGCCAGAGAAGAGCACGAATTGGAGCGTTGATCCAAGAGCCAGCAAAGAGTTCGATCACGACCGCGCCCGAACCCGCCCTGGGCAGTTGTTGGGGCGCCGGTACAACGCCGCGATGCGCATCGTCTTCATCAGTGTGGCGACGTGCCGACGACCGACCACCATGCCTTCCAGGGCCAACAGCGCGCGCCGCATGCGGGCACCGGCGAACGGATGGTTCAGATGCAGTTCATCGATCCGCCGCATCAACGCCAAGTCCTCCGCAGCGACCGGCTGGGGCGTGTAATACACCGAGGACCGGGACAGGTCCAGCAGCGCGCACTGACGAATCACCGGCAGCATGTGAGACGGGTCGGCCAGCATCGGCGTCGCATCGATCATCGGCTGGATGCGCTGCTTGGACATGCGCTTCACCATCTCGACCGTCGGCTGGACCAGCAGCATCGGCGCCGGGGCATGGTGAATCGCGTAGGAGAGCAAGTTGTTCCCGGCTTCGCTGGCGCCGATCTGGCTGCCCGTGGCAAAGACTACGGTGTGATAAGGGCTCCCTGTCGCCAGCGCATCCATGATCGCCCTGAGATAAGGGGTCCGCGAGGTCCGCCAGGGACCCGGTTCCGCCGAGCCTTTCGCCGGAAGAATCCGATGCCGGTCGGCCCATTCCGAGACCAACAACACCGGTTCCGGCGACAAAGCGTCCTGGATCGCGCGCTGAATGCGCCCGATCGGATCGGAATGCCTGGATGTTCTACCCGCCATAGTCATGGAATCCCGCGTCAACGATGTGCTGTAGCGCTTCCCGGATCTCCTGATCCAGGACCCGTTCGATCTTTCTCGCATCCGACTCGGCCGCGAACACGTCCGCATACCGACCGGGGATGCCGAGCAGGTGTTCCTTGCAGGCTCGGGCAGCTTGATCGACCACCCGGATCAGCTCGTCCACTGATATCAGCGCCCCGCTGATCTGTTTCAGTTCCAGGTCCGCCCTCTTGGCGGCGAGCACCTCTTTCTGCGCCTTGGCCTTGGCGAACAGCAGGTACGCGTCGGTCTTTTCCGCGTTGGGCTTCCGGCCCGCACCGGGTCGCGCGCCACCGCGGCCGGAGACAAAAGGGACCAAATCGTCGGCCATGCGCCATCGTCAAAATTCAAACTTTCCGGCAGACGCTAGACGAAAACCACGCGCCGCGTTCCCCGCGAGCACAATCCCGTCACAGGACCCGTTTTTGTTTATCACGACGCAACAATCTCCCATCCGCGATGCCCTGGTCGAGTGCCTCGGTACGAGCGATGTTTTGATCGAGCGCCGCCCAACCGTTGCTCTGCAGTCGCCACCACCTCGCCCAGCGTCAGCGATCACCGCACTCATCCGGCGCGATGGGCACGGCCCCGAACAGCGACCACCAAAGCGGTTTCAGCGCGAAGAATCGCGAGACGCTTTGTGTTTCCCTGAGCGCCACCAGCGAGATCTTGTACAGCATCTCATCGAGACTCTGGTTGCCTTGCAAAAGAGGCTGCACACGGGCCTTGATCGCCGGAAGGGCCGATTTCGCCCGCTCTTCCGGCACGCCAAATGCGGCAGGAAACTCGGCCAAGAATATGTCGACGACCGCCAGTCCTTCCTGCAAGGAATAACTCTCTTTGTCGCCGTAGATCGCGTAAATGCGCCGGTAGATCGCATGCATGGCGTCCAGGTATCGCTTCTTCGTCATCGTCGGTTCCCCCCTCGTGATGTGTTGATGATTGTGCTCGGCATAATGACGACCCTTCGATCAGATCAACAGCGAACCACCGAAAGCGTCGAGATCTCTGTCGCATCTCTTCTGCATCTTCCGCTTGGAATAGGTGTTTGCTTACGGATGAATGGTCCCACAAACCACTACCGGAGCATGAAGGATGAAAACCAAAACCCGAAACCCTGCATGCTTGGCGTTATTAACGACTTCCGTTAATATAGGCGCATGATTACGTCCTTTCGCGACGAGCCAACGGAGTCGATCTGGCGGGGCCAATTCACCAAGAAGCTGCCCAACCAGATCCAGGCCATCGCGCGACGCAAGTTGCGAATGCTCAATGCCGCCCAATCGCTGAGCGACTTGCGAAGCCCGCCGGCCAACCGGCTCGAAGCGTTGGCGGGTGATCGGTCTGGTCAGCACAGCATCCGCATCAACGACCAATGGCGGATCTGTTTTATCTGGGTCAACGGCAATGCCGAGAACGTGGAAATCTGCGACTATCACTGAGAGGGCTTTATGGAGAGGATCAAGAACATTCACCCCGGCGAAGTGCTGCGCGAAGAGTTTCTGCTGCCGATGGGGATCAGCCAGTACCGGCTGGCCAAGCAGATCGGCGTGCCGCCCGTTCGCATCAACGAGATCTGTGCCGGCAAGCGCGGCATTACCGCCGATACTGCTTTGCGTTTGGCGCGGGCCTTCGGCACCTCGTCGGGGTTCTGGCTCTCGCTGCAAGCCGAGTACGACACCGAAGAAGTGTTGCGTACCCGAGGCGATGACATCGCGCATATTCAGCCTCTGGCCGCCTGACTTTGCTGAAACTGCGGAACGCGAATAGCAAGCAGGCCCAGGTGATCCGGATGCTGTAAACCGGCACGACCATCGAGGCGATCTGCGCCGCAACGAACTGGCAAACTCACACCGGGCGTGGGTTCTTCGCCGGCGCGCTGAAGAAGCGCGGCATCCGGCTGGCGTCGACTAAGACCGAAGCGGGACGCATCTACCGAATCGATCACGCTGCCTCCTGATGCAGCGCGCTGAAACGGGTTTTCCCCAAAGTGTCGGCGCTGGCCTTGATGGTAGTCGAGGGTCATTGGTTAGTTAAGCAACGCTTTACACTATAAAGGCATTTACTTAACATATCGCCATGTTCACGTTGCACATCACCAAGCCCACATTGAAGACCCTGCGCAAGCTTCCGGCTGGTATCGCAACGCGCATCCGCCGGGAACTGGACCTGATCGCAGCGAATCCGGCTGCGTATCGCGGCGACTGGAAGCCGTTGCAAGGCGAAGCCAACGTGTGGCGCCTGAGAGTCGGCGATTGGCGGGTACTGTGCGAACTGCAACACGGCGAACTGCGCCTGTTGGTCATCAAGGTTGCAGCGAGAGGAGACGTATATAAATGAAAGCCCAAATCATTCAGCACGACGGCCGGCCCGCCTTTGCGGTCATTCCCTATGCCGAGTGGGAAGCCATTCTCGACCGGCTGGAAGAGATTGAAGACAGAGCAGACGCCGAGGCAGCGCGTCACGAAGAAACCTTCCCGATCGAGCTTGCTGATCGACTGTTGGCAGGTGAATCTCCGGTCAAGGTTTGGCGCGAGTATCGCGGCCTGACCCTGCAAGCGCTGGCCGTCCAATGCGGCGTGACCAGACAAATGCTGTCCATGCTGGAGAACGGCAAATCCCGACCGTCCGCCGCCTTGTTGGGCAAGCTGGCCGTTGCGCTGGGGTGCGACATGGAGGACTTGCATAGCTAACCTGGAAACCCTTCAAGGGTAGCGGTCTGTCCGGTGAACTGCTGCCAGCGCTTGACGATCAGATCGACGTAGTTCGAATCGAGTTCGATCAGGCGCGCGATGCGCCCCGACTTCTCGGCCGCGAT
>JALORT010000019.1 GCA_025458755.1 Methylotetracoccus sp. | reverse complement strand
AGATACCAGATGGGAAGAAGTAGGGGAGAGACTGAACAGGGGAAGCTGAGGCAGAACGGTTTGCCAGCCAAAAGGCGATTCGCCGTGCGCAACTCAACGGCGCCGCGTGCGCCGTCGGGGCCGCAGAGGGTTCGCGCCGTGTCCGATCAGTTGAGACGTCGCGGCGGGCTAACGTCCTTCCTGCTGCATACGTTCGAGGCGTTTTTCCGCCAGTTTGGCCGCGCTCGAGCCAGGGTAACGTTTTACGACATCGGCCAAAGCTGTGCGAGCCTCCGCGTACTGACCCCGATCGTAATCGATGAATCCGACCTTCAACATCGCATCGGCGACTTTCGCGCTTTGCGGGAACGCTTTGACCACCTGTTCGAACGCTATACGGGCCGCACCGTAGTCCTTGGTCACGTAATAAGCCTCCGCCAGCCAATACTGAGCGTTGTCAGAAAATTCCCCGTTCGGATAGGCGGCCATGAAGCTCTTGAATTCCTTGATGGCGTCGCTGTACTTGCCGTCCTTCAAGGTGGTAAAGGCCTTTTGATAAGCGACCTCGCGCGGCGGCGGCGGTGCCGATTCCACCGGTGCCGCGGCCGGCAGCGGACTTTGCGCCGCATTGTCCGTCACCGGTGCGGCCGCTTGCTCGCCGCCTTCAACCGGAACGGCCGGTGCCGGCGGGGCAGGGGGCGCGGCGGCCTGCAGTTGCGCCTGCATCACCGATTGATTCGTGATGACTTGTTGCAAGCGCTGATCCACGTTCCCATAATCCTCTTTATGCTGCTTCCTCAGGCGTTCCAGTTCGTTCTGCGCCTTTTCCACTTCGCCGCGCAGCTTCAGCACCTCGGACTGTAGTTTTTCCACATCGCCGACCATTTTGGCCATCGCCTGCCCGGAGAACTTCTTTTCCAGCCGCTGTACGCGGTTTTCGAGCGTCTCCACCCCGTAACCCGCCGCCTGATCGTAGGTGTCGTCATACGGCGCGGCCAACACGGCCGCAGTCGGGGCTGCCAGAAGCAGCGAAACGGACAGCCTGCACAAAGTCTCTCTCATCTGTTACTCACCCGCATAATGAATTTCGACGCGGCGATTCTGCTGCCAGGACGCTTCATCGTGTCCTCCGGCCGCAGGCTTTTCCTCGCCGTAGCTGACGATCTGGATCTGGTCGTCGGACACGCCCTGCAGCGTCATCAGTTTCGCGACCGCCCGCGCGCGCTGTTCGCCCAGGGCAATGTTGTATTCCGAGGAACCTCTCTCGTCGGCATGACCCTCCAGCGTCACGGCGCGAGAAGGATGCGCCGCGAGGTAGCCGGCATGCGCCGTGACTACGGAGACATAGTCCGGCATGACGTCGAAACTGTCATAGTCGAAATAAATGACGCGACGTGACAGTGGACTGGACGGGTCGTTCAGATCGCGAGTTCCCGGTACCCCGGCCCCGCGAGAAGATCTCCCGCCATAACGCCCAACTTCCGGACCTTCATCTGCTGCACGGCCATAGGCGTGTCCCGTCGCGGCCGCGCTGTCCGCTGTTTTCCCGGTACCGGTCGAACTGCAGCCCTGGGCGACCCATGCCATTATCAGCGCCATCAATACCGCGGTCATCCGCTTCATTGCCATTTCCTCACACGGGTTGACACACCCTCGGGTGAATCGGTTTAACGCCATTAATCCTTCGGCGACCAGGCCGGCTGGCGCACCTCGCTGCCGACGACTTTCAAAATCTCGGGCGGTCCGCCATTGATGGGCACGGCGATCAACTGGGCAACGCCGGCGTTCCTCGCCGAAAACAGTACTCTCTTCCCGTCCGGCGAGAAGCCGGGGGATTCATCCAGAGGTCCGCTGCTGATCACCCGCACCGATCTGCTGGCTAAGTCGAGCAACGCGATCCGGTACGAACCGCCGACGCCGTGGACCATCGCGATCGACGCGCCGTCAGGAGAAAAGACTCCGCGCGCATTGTAGTCGCCTTGGAACGTGAGCCGCTGCGCCTCGCCACCCGCCGCAGACACCAGGTACAACTGCGGTCGTCCGCCCCGATTGGAAGTGAAGACGATCGAACGGCCATCGGGTGACCAATGCGGCTCGGTATCGATGCCCCGGTGGTCGGTCAGCCGCCGCAGCGAGCGCGAGGCAATTTCCAGTAGGTAGACGTCGGGGTCTCCGTCCTTCGACAGCGTCAGTGCCAATTGCCTTCCGTCGGGGGACCAGGCCGGTGCGCCGTTGATACCGCGATTGTCGGCGACTTTGACACGGGATCCGTCCGCCAGCGTCTGAACGAAGATCGCCGAAGTCTTGTTCTCAAAAGAGACGTAGGCGATTCGTTTCCCGTCGGGCGACCACGCCGGCGACATGATCGGTTCCTTGGAGCTCAGTATCGTTTCAGGTTCGAGCCCCTCGGCGTCGGCGACCTGGAGAGCGTAGCGCCTATCCTTGGGTAGTCGCCCGGTCATGGTCACGAAGGCGACCGGAGCCGCCAGCCCCGCGGCTTCGCCGAGAATCTTCTGATACACCATGTCCGCGATCCTGTGCGCCGTCCGCCGTTGTTCACGGGCGCCGAACGGAATCCGGAAGTCGAGCAGGGAACTGCCCCTGACGACATCGAACAGCGAAAATTCCGCAACGAATTGACTGCCGCCGGCCGGTTGAGTCCGGCCGATCAGAAGATATTCCTGGCCCAGGACCTGCCAACTCTGGAGACGCACCTGGTTCGGCAGCGTCGGTTGGTCCAGCATCTCGCTGGCAGGCAAGGGTCGGAACCGGCCGGTCCGCTCCAAGTCGCGGGCAATGATCTCGGCGATATTTTCGGCACTCTGCTGGGCACCGCCGAAAGGCACGACCGCAATCGGAATCGCGCCGAGTACGCCCTTCTTGATCTCGCCGACCAGTTCGGCACTGGCGCTGCGGAACCCGCTCAGCAACCACAGTAGCAGCGCTGCCCGAATCAACAGCGCGGAATGCGGGAACACGCTCATTTCAGGGCTTAAATCTCAGGCTGAAGGAGAAAAACTTCGCGGCAACTTTGGGGTCCGGCGGCATGGGCAAAGGTGAAGCTTTGCGCACGGCCGCTTCGGCGGAACGATCGAACGCCGGGTCCCCGCTGCTCTTCGTCACTTGTGCGGCGATAACTTGCCCGTTCGGCGCGGTTCGAATTGCAATTATACAAGTCATGCCGCTTTGCGCAGAAGAAGGCCGCAACCAGCGGCCTTCGACTTTGGGTTCGATGCGGCTGCTGAGCCAGCGGCGGGCCGCATCTTCGTACTGCAGCCTGAGCTTCGCCTCCTGCTGCTCGGCGTCGAGTTGTTCCTTCAGTGCCTGCTCCCGCTCTGCCTGCGCCAGTCTTTCCTGGTCTGCTTTACGCTTGGCCTCCGCCTTGGCTTTGACTTCTCTCTCGGCTTTGGCTCGGGCTTCTGTTTCGGCCGCCGCTTGACTTTGCGCCTGAGCCTTCGCTTCGCTTTCCGCTTTGGCCTTCGCCGCCTTTTCAGCGGCAGCCCTGGCTTCCGCCTCCGCTTTGGCTTTCGTCGCTTTCTCGGCGCTGACCTTGGCGAGTTCCTCGGCTCTCAATTTTTCTGCTGCCGCCTTTTCCCTGGCTGCTGCCGCTTTAGCGCGGGCTTCAGACTCGGCTTTTTCCGCCCTGGCGCGTGCGTCGGCCTTCCTGCGTGCGTCAGCCTCCGCTCGCAGTTTGGCTTCTTTGGCCTCTCCCTCCGCTCTCAGCTTCGCCCCCTTGTCGGCGGCGGCCTTGGCCTCTGCCGCGGCCTTCTCGGCATTCGTCTGCTCGGTCTTGCGCCGCTGTTCGGCACGGCGCTCGGCAGCCAGTCGCGCTTCCTGTTCCGCCCGGACTCGGGCTTGTTGCGCCGCCGCCAGTTCGGCCGCTCGTTGTGCATCCGCCTGCTGACGCTGTTTCCGTTCCGCCTCAAGCCGCGCTTGCCGACGGATGGACTCGTCACGCGATTTCCGTTGCGCTTCCTCCAGGGCGGACTGCCGCGCCGCACGCGCCAGTTCCGCCTCAGCCTGACGCTGTCGTTCGGCCGAGCGCTGCACGTCCTGCGTAGCGTTTGGTTCCTGCCGGTTCGGCTCCGCAGACGCGGTCGTGATGCGCTCCTGGTTCTGCTTAGAGAGCGGCGGGCCGTTCTGGTTCGTTCGGGGTCGTTTCTCAACGACGATCCTCGCCTGAACGATCTCCGCTTGCCGGCGCGGCAACGGCGCGTTCGCCGCATCGAAGTTGACGGCAAACAGCGCCAACAGCAGCGCGTGCAGCAGCAGCGACAGCCCGAACGGGCTGGCGACGCGGCGCGGCGGCGCGGCTCTCATTCGTCGACCGGACTCGTCATTAAGCCGACGTTTGCTACTCCCGCCTTTCTCAACGCCGCCATAACCGTGATCACCCGGCCATAATCGACCGCGCGGTCGCCGCGGACCAGCACGGACAGTTCGGGCTTCTTCGCCAACGCCGTGGTCACCGCGGCGGTCAACTCATCGGCTCCGACCGGCTTGTCGCCCTGATTGCCCACATCGAGAAACAGGGTGCCCTCGGCATTGATCGTAATGATGATCGGCAAGTCTTTGCTCGGGTCGATACTTTTCGCGTCGGCTTGCGGCAGGTCGACGTCGACACCGGTCTGCAGCAACGGTGCGGTGACCATAAAAATAATCAGCAGCACCAGTGTGACGTCGATGTAAGGCACCACGTTGATTTCCGCCATCGGTTTGCGGCGGCTGCCCCGTCCTCTTACGCCGGTGACGTTCATTTGGCGTGTGCCTGTCGGTGGAGCAGGCTCAGAAATTCTTCGGCGAACGCTTCGTAACGGTTGGCCAGACGCTCGATGTTAGTCACATAGCGGTTGTAGGCCATGACCGCCGGGATCGCGGCGAACAGACCCATGGCGGTCGCGATCAGTGCTTCCGAGATGCCCGGCGCGACCATCGCCAGTGTCGCCTGCTTGACGTTGCCCAGTGATCGGAACGCATTCATGATGCCCCAGACGGTTCCGAACAGCCCGATGTACGGGCTGGTCGAGCCGACCGTCGCGAGGAACGGCAGCCGCTCGTCCAGCATTTCCAGTTCGCGATTCAGGGCGATCCGCATCGCCCGCTGCACGCCGGACACCACCGCATCCGGCGTGATGCCGTGCTGCTGACGTAGACGAGCGAATTCCTTGAACCCCCCGAGAAAGATATTTTCCATCCCCTCCGTGTCGTACTCGTCCTTGACCAACTGCCGGTACAGATCGGTCAGGTCGATCCCGGACCAGAAGCGCTCCTCGAATTCCTCCGAGATCTCCTCGGCACGCCGGATCTCGCGGTATTTCGAGAAAATGAAGGTCCAGGAGGCCACCGAAGCCAGCAGCAGGATGAACAGCACCAACTGCACCACCAGGCTGGCGTCCTTGATCAGCGCGAAAATCGATAGCTCAGGCGTCATCTTTGATCCGTTGGAGTAAGTGATCCGGAATCGGGCATGGACTGAAGTGGGCGGCGGCAAGGCAGGCGACGCGGATGGTGGCCGTGCACAGCAACTCACCGGGTTCGGCAGCACGCAGGATCCGCTGTTCGAAGGTCATGCTGGCCCGCTTCACATGCGCCAGTTCGGCGGTCACCTGCAAGGCGTCGTTGAAGCGCGCCGGCTTGACGAACTGCACCTCGACCGACCGCACCACGAAAACGATGCCGTCGCAGTCCCGCAGGTCGTCCTGCTCGAAACCGATGGCGCGCAGCCACTCGGTGCGCGCCCGCTCGAAGAATTTCAGGTAATTGACGTGGTAGACGACACCGCCGGCGTCGGTGTCCTCGTAGTAGACGCGGACCGGCCAAGCAAATCCGGGCGGCCCGCTGTCGTCTGGCGGCCTCAGAACAACTCCTCTTGCGGTCCGGCGATTCTCGGGGGCTCCAGCCCGAAATGCAGGTAGGCGTTGCGGGTAGCCACCCGACCGCGCGGGGTCCGCATGATGAAGCCCTGCTGGATCAGATAAGGTTCGAGTACGTCTTCGATCGTGCCCTTTTCCTCGCCGATCGCTGCGGCCAGGTTGTCGAGCCCAACCGGCCCGCCGTCGAATCTTTCGATCATTGTCCGCAGCAAAGTCCGGTCCAGCGGGTCGAAGCCGTGTGGATCGACCTTCAACATGTCCAGAGCCCGGTCGGCGATCTCCCGGCTGACGGTGCCGTCCGCCATCACCTGCGCGAAATCCCGGACCCGGCGCAGCAGGCGGTTTGCGATCCGCGGCGTGCCTCGCGAGCGGCGGGCGACCTCCAGGCAGCCTTCCGGCGTCATCGCGAGCCCGAGGATGCGCGCCGAACGCGCGACGATCCGGGTCAGTTCCTCGACGCTGTAGAACTCCAGCCGATGGACGATGCCGAAGCGATCGCGCAGCGGCGAGGTCAGCAGCCCGGCCCGGGTCGTCGCACCGATCAGTGTGAAGGGAGGCACATCCAGCTTGATCGAGCGCGCGGCCGGTCCTTCGCCGATCATGATGTCGATCTGGAAGTCCTCCATCGCCGGATAGAGGACTTCCTCCACCATTGGACTGAGCCGGTGGATCTCATCGATAAACAACACGTCGCGCGGTTCGAGGTTGGTCAGCAGGGCCGCGACATCGCCGGCTTTCTCGAGGATCGGCCCCGAGGTATGACGAATCGCAACGCCGAGTTCGTTGGCCACGATGTTAGCCAGCGTGGTCTTGCCGAGACCGGGCGGCCCAAAAATCAGTACATGATCCAAGGATTCCCGGCGGCCCAGTGCTGCCCTCACAAAGATCGCCATCTGCTCGCGCATTGCCGTCTGGCCGATGTAATCCGCCAAGGTGCGCGGCCGGATGGCGCGGTCTACGGCCTCGTCGTCGCGATCCGCGGTGGCAGCGATCAAGCGGGATTCCGGCATCGTTCGGCGCCTATTTGGCGCTCGCCTGCAGCGCGAGCCGGATCAGCTCTTCGCTGGTCTTCCCGTCGGCAGGGACGCTCCGCACCAGTGCCGTCGCCTCCGGCGGCTTGAAGCCGAGTGAGATCAATGCGCTGATCGCATCCTGCACCGGCGATTCGCTCAGCGCGGGCAGCTCACCGGCCGCAGACGCCTGCACCGCAAGCGACTCACTCAAGCGGCCGCGCAGTTCCACGATCAGGCGTTCTGCCGTCCGCTTGCCGACTCCCGGCAGACGCACCAGGCGTGCCGTATCCTGATTCTGGATGCAGCGGTGAAATTCCTCGGCGCTCATCCCGGAAAGAATGCCGAGCGCCAGTTTGGCGCCGATGCCGCTGATGCGGATCAAGGTGCGAAACAAACTGCGCTCGTCCTCGGACAAAAAGCCGTACAGTGCATGAGCGTCTTCCCGCACCATCAAGTGAGTATGCAGCACGACTTCCGCGCCGATCTCAGGCAGTTTGAAAAAGGTCGACATCGGCGTGTCGATCTCGTAGCCGACCCCCCGGACGTCAACCAGCAGCGACGGGGCTTTCTTCGCGAGCAGTGTTCCGCGCAGAAAACCGATCACAGTCGGCCCGCTGCCAAGCGGCGCATCCGCCGCTCCGTTTGCTGATGATGCAGATGGCACAACGCGACGGCGAGCGCGTCGCTGGCGTCCAGCGCCAAGGTTTCCGGCGGGTTGAGCAGGAAACGCACCATGTGTTGAACTTGCTGTTTGTCGGCGCTCCCTTTGCCGACCAACGCCTGCTTCACCGCGCGCGCCGAATATTCGAAGACCGGCAAGGCGGCGGCGACCCCGCCGCAAATCGCAGCCCCCCGCGCATGACCCAACTTCAGTGCCGAATCGATATTCTTATGAGCGAACACCTGTTCGATCGCGAATTCAGTGGGCTGGTACCGCTGTGCGATCAGGAACACTCCTTCGTAAATCTGCCGCAGTCGCTCCGAGAAGTGCTCGGTTTCGGTTCGGATGCAGCCGGAAGCAATCCACGCCGCCTTGCCGGTACCGTCATCAACGACCCCGTAACCGGTAGTTCGTGAACCCGGATCGATTCCCAAAACCCTGGTCAAACGGCCCTCGGGTCAGGCGATCGTCGCGAGGATATCCTCGCTGATATCGGCGTTCGAGTAGACATTCTGCACATCGTCGAGATCCTCCAGGCGATCCAGCAGACGGATCATTTTTTCGCCGTCCTCGGCATCCAGCACGGTGCTGGTGCTGGCCCGCATAGTGACCTCGGCATTCTCCGGTGGCAGACTGGCTTCGATCAGCGCCGCTTTGACCGCATCGAACTGTTCCGGCGCAGTCAGCACATCGAAGGAACCGTCCTCATTGGGGATCACGTCGTCGGCGCCGGCTTCCAGCGCCGCCTCCATCAGACGGTCTTCTTCCACCCCCGCCGGGTAGCTGAGCAGACCCACCTTGGCGAACAGGTAGGCGACCGAGCCGTCGGTCCCGAGGTTCCCGCCGGCCTTCGAAAACGCATGCCGAACCTCCGACACGGTGCGGTTACGATTATCGGTTAGACAGTCCACCATCACCGCCACACCGCCCGGACCGTAACCCTCGTAGCGGACTTCCTCGTAGCTGTCGCCTTCCGCCGCACCAGTCCCCTTCTTGATCGCGCGCTCGATGGTCTCCTTGGACATGTTGGCGGCCAGACCTTTGTCCATCGCTGCCCGCAGTCGCGGGTTGTTCGACGGATCAGGCCCGCCCTGACGGGTCGAAACGGTGATTTCACGGATCAGCTTCGTGAACAGCTTGCCGCGTTTGGCGTCCTGCGCACCCTTGCGGTGCTGGATATTCGCCCACTTACTGTGACCGGCCATGGATTCAGGAATGTTCCAGGATCGAGTTGAATTCGAATGTCTAGTGTACCAACTTTCCGCAGCTGCGGGCCCGGCTGATGTCGGAACAACGCAAGTCGTTTCCCGACGCTGGCCGGGCAGGGTTGCGCTCAGCCGCGAGCCGTCATCAGCGGGTTCGGCGAAGCCTCCGCAACCTTCACCAGCGTATTGCTGTCGAGATGATGAAAAAGCTCGTCGTTGTCCCGGATCTTCAGCACCGTGTCTTGTTGGTAAGTCCACGTGCCGTCGTTATGGATGGTCACTTCGATGCAATACGCCAACGTCTTGAACGCGTCGTCGAGAAACGGATTCGAACATATCCCGAAATGTGGCGAGCCGCAGTCCGCGCGCAGTTCGAACATTCGCGCGTCGGCTGTTGCCTTGCCGGACGCCATGGCCGTGAGGCCCCGCGGTATCGTCAGGGTCTGTATTACCGTATCCGTCGCCGGTTCCCAAAACCAGTAACCGACCTGGTCGTGAAAGGTCGAGGGCGAGTTCCGCCGGGTGATGTGCGTGTGGTAGCGCAGGCCATAGAGCAGTTGAGGGCCGTTGGTCTGCGGATCGATCGGCTGCAGTTCGTACCGCTCGAGGTAATCGTCCCGCTGGAGACCCTCCCGCTCCGGATGTACGTCGCTTCCGCGGCTGCCTTCCCAGATACCGGCCAGCGGTGCCAGCGGACCCAGGTTCTTCAAGGTGTCGGGATCGACAGTCTCGGGCTCGGCAAAAATGTCGACTGGAGATGGGGTCATGACTCTTTCCTCACGCGACTCTGGCCTCAAACCCGCCGCCACGTACAGCCGCCGGGGCCGTCTTCCAGCAGGATGCCCTGCTCCTTCAATTGATCGCGGATGCGGTCTGCGGTGGCCCAATCCTTTCGGGTCCTCGCCGCGAGGCGCGCGTCGATCTGCTGCTGAATAGCCTCGGGACTCAAGCTATCGTGAGTCCCCGCCTCAGCAGAGGCCTGCAGAAAGGCGTCGGCATCGGCCTGCAGCAGTCCGAGAATGCCGCCCAAGCTCCGCAATTCGGCCGCCAAGCGGGACGCTTCCCGCACGTCGGTGTCCCGGCGCCGATTCACCTCACGGGCGAGTTCAAACAGCACCGCGATCGCTTCCGGTGTGTTGAAATCGTCGTTCATCGCCTCGTCAAAGCGGGCGCGGTACAGAGTCTCGGCCTCGGTGTCGGATGCTTCGGAATCACAGCCGCGCAGCGCGGTATAAAGGCGCGTCAGCGCGGCGTTCGCCTCTTCCAGATGGTCTTCGGAATAATTCAGGGGGCTCCGGTAGTGGCTGTTCAGGATGAAAAAGCGCACGACCTCGGCACGGTAGTGGCGTAGGACTTCACGCACCGTGAAGAAATTGCCCAGCGATTTGGACATCTTTTCTTCCTGGACCCGCACGAAGCCGTTGTGCATCCAGACATTGACGAAGGTCTCTCCCGTCGCACCTTCCGACTGCGCGATTTCGTTTTCGTGGTGCGGGAACTGCAAATCCATACCGCCGCCGTGGATGTCGAAGTGAGGTCCCAGGCACCGGGTCGACATCGCCGAGCACTCGATGTGCCAGCCGGGGCGGCCCGGTCCCCAAGGCGAATCCCAGGCCGGTTCACCGGTTTTGACCTTCTTCCAGAGCACGAAATCCAGCGGATCGCGTTTGGCGTCCTCGATCGCGACGCGCTCCCCGGCTCGCAGTTCGTCGATGTTCTTACCGGACAGCCGGCCGTAGCCCGCGAATTTCTGCACCGCATAAAAGACATCCCCGTTGTCACCGACGTAAGCGTAGCCCTTGTCAACCAAAGCCTGAATCATCGCGATCATGTCGGCGATGGACTGGCGGGCACGTGGTTCGATATCCGGGGGGAGCACCGCCAGCGCGGATTCATCCTCGTGCATCGCGTCGATGAACCGATCGGTCAGCTGATCGAGAGACTCGCCGTTCTCGGCCGCCCGCTTGATGATCTTGTCGTCGACGTCGGTAATGTTGCGCACATAGGTCACGGCCATGCCCAGATGGCGGAGATAGCGTACGACGGCATCAAAGACGACCATCACCCGGGCGTGTCCCAGATGGCAGTAGTCGTAAACCGTCATTCCGCACACATACAGCCGAACCTTGCCGGGCTCGATGGGTACGAACGGCTCCTTTTTCCGGGTGAGGCTGTTGTAAATGGTCAGCGACATATCATTCGGACACGTAAGTGAATTCAGCCAGACGGCGCTGGATGCGCGGCGTATCCATCAGTTCGTACACTCTGGCCAGCTCCGGACCGTCCAGCCGGCCGGTCAAGGCCGCGCGTAGCGGCATGAAGAGGTGCTTGCCCTTGGCGCCGGAGCGACTCTTCAGATCGCTGAGGAAGGCAGCGCAGTCATGCGGATGCGCATCGGCCGCATCGATCGCAGCCAGGAAAAAACGCTCCCCCGCGCGTTCCGCAACGCTCGCCACCTCCGCATCGCGGAGCATTTCATCGGCGAACAGCACCTTGGCCCATTGTTCCGCGTCGTGGGGAAAAACGCAGTTGCTCCGGACGATCTCCAGAAAACTCGACCGCTGCGCCTTCGGAACGATCGCGCGTGTCTCGACATGCAGCCAATGCCACAGCGTTTCGTCATCCGCTTGACGGGCAGCGAGTTCTTGCCAATGGTTCAGATGGGCAAGGTCGAAGCGGGCCGGGGATTTGCCGAGTCGGCCGAGGCCGAACTCGGCGGATAGACGGGCCAGCGGCAGCAGCTGGTCGCTGTCGTAGTGATGGCCGAGCCGCGCCAGCATGTTGACGAGCGCGGACGGAAAATAGC
>JALORT010000309.1 GCA_025458755.1 Methylotetracoccus sp. | reverse complement strand
TTCCTCGTCGGCGGCAATCTGAGCGGCGACGCGCTTATCGACTGCGATCACGAGATTCTGGTGGTCGGCGACGTGACTGCGACCGTCGCCAGCGACGATCTGGGCAACATGCGAGACCTTCTCGTCCCGGAGGTCTTCGAGGATCCCGAGGACCCCAGCAACGAGTGGCCTGAAGGGGATCTGATCCGGGAGCGCTTGCTCGCCGGATTGCCGGTATTGCGAACCGCTGCCGGCTGAATTCCAGCGAATCACTGAGGCCATCTAGATCGCCGCCTGGCCGCTTCGGCTGACCAGCGCTCGATTTTGCACGTTCAAAACCCCGTAAAATGCCGGTTTGCGAACTTTGGGGCAGGGCTTAACCGCCCGTTTACTACGGACTGAGACCTTCGTCGCAAGGGGTCGTTCTCCCGTTCCGCGTGAAGACCGCTGTTGCCATCTGCCCCGCGCGCGCGATCCACCGGACGACCGTCAACTCCGATCGATCTCGACTGCTCGGGCCCAGCCGTCGCCACGCGCGACCGAAGGACACGAGAAATGTCGAGAACGGAACCGGGCTACCAGGACTTCGAAGCTGCCGCGGCGGACGCGCGCGACCCCGGACTTCCCACCGAACTCTGGTCACTCCTGAAAACCATTTCGACTCAGATCGACGAGGCGGACCAGCGTCACACGGGTCTGCTGCAGGAATTGCGCGACCGGTTGGCCGTGCTGAGCGATGAGGCGGAAGATGCCCGGGCTTCCGTGCCCGCGAGCGCTGCGCCGGCTTACGATCGCATCGAAAGCGGACTGGCCGAACTGGCGCAGCGGATCGACGCCATGGACGAGACGGCCGATTCGGCTTCTCCGGCGCCGGCTGCCCTGCGGTCAGCTGCCGGGTCGGTGGGTTTGGAAGAGCGGATGACGGCCGCACCGGCGATCGATCCGTTTGACGTGGTCGGCGACGACGATGGTGACGAGACGCCGTGGGATGCGACGGATGCCGAAGCCTTGACGCGCATCTACGAGGAAAGCGACGCAGCGCTCGTCCGGACCTCGCCGCGTTCCGAAATACCCGCAGTCGATCCCGTCAGCACGCCCCATTCAGCGCCTGCCTCTTCTGCCGTCATGCATGCTTATGCCGCCGAGCCGGCCGCACATGGCGCCGGAGCGCTTCTCGATGATCGGGCGTGGCTCGACCAGCGCCTGTCGGACATTGCTCTGCGGATTGAACAATCACTGGCTGAAATGCGGCCCGACTACACCGTAGATACCCTCGGTGTTCGGTTCGACGCCTTCGAGGAGCGGATGGGATCCGTGCTTGGGGATGTCGCCACGCGCACAGACGTCGAGAGCCTGCGTCTGCTCGAAAATCAGCTCCAGGATCTCGCGTTGCATCTGGAGCAGACGGAGCGTCAGCTCGGACGCCTGGATGGAATTGAAGAGCAGCTTCAGGCTGTCATCGAACACCTATCTGCGGATTTCGACAACGCGGGGCGGGGTGAAGCTGCCGCTGCCATGGCGCCTGATCTGAAGTCACTTGCGAGTGCCACCGCGGAAGAAGTTGCGCAGCGCTTTGCATCCTCTATGGGCGCGTCGGCCGATGATGCACGGATTGATGAGCTTGGCTCCCTCCTGCGCAGCATGATCCATGACCGTCGCCATTCGGACGAGCAGACGTACACCATGCTCGATACCGTGCAGCAGGCAATGATCCGACTGCTCGACCGGATCGATGCGTTGGAAATTTCGCAGGTGCAGGCGCAGCCACCCCGTATGACCGCGGCAGCCCATCCGGCACAGATGATGGCGCCGCCCTCGGTAGCAGGCGATGTCGTTCAGGACTTCGGCGCGCCAGATCACAATGAGCCATCGCCGGCGCTGGGCAATGTTTCGCCATTCGCGGTGGCTCAGCCGACCTACGCCGCCGCACCAGCTGAAGTCGCCGAAGCGTCGCCCATCGATAAACTGCGTCAGGATTTCATTGCAGATGCGCAGCGGGCCAAGAAGCGTGCTGCGGCCGCCGCTGATAGCGCCGCGGAGGCGGCTGTCCCGCTCGCGGCCGCAGCGTCAGCACGCGCGGCGCGCGGCCAGTCTCGCGGTCAGGCTCAATCGCCGGTGGGCAATCCGGACGCCGGAGCGGCCGGCGGGTCGTCTCGCAAGCAGCGGCTCACGGCTCTGGCATTGTGTCTCGTGATCGCGGTGAGCGGTGCAGCATTGTTCGCAAAGCGCTCGAAATCGCCTGCACCGGCTCAACCCGCAGCTGTGACCGAAACCATGCCTTCCACCGGGGTACCAACCACGCAAACCGCTCCGGCAGCAGAGAGCGAAGGCGAAGCGATCGAAGTACCGGCAGCGCCGAAGGCTGAAGCTCCGGCACCGACGGCAAGCGAGGGCGCGGGCTTCGAAGTTCCAGCCGAACAGATTGCTCCGGTTCCGGCCCCCGTTCCCGAAGCTGCAGCACCGGAGGCGCCGCAAGGCGGCGCTGGCGTCACGGGCCCGGTTACCAACGAAGGCGCGCTGGGCCACGAAGGTGAAGCTGACGTGCTGGAAAACCGCACGGAGCGCACACCGGAGGCGCAGCGACTGGCACCGCAGGGCATTATCCTGCAGAACGGCGCTCGCAAGCCGACAGCTCCGGAAATCGTGCACCTTCAGTCGCAGCAGAACGTCGCCACGTTGTCGTCGCGGCTGGGGGATAGTGCATCGCGGCTTTCGCCGGCCGAACTGATGCCAGAAGAAGTTGCCAAGTATTCTGCATCGCCGGTTGCTGCCACGGCCGATGACCTGGAGCAGTTCCAGGCCAAGCCAGCATCGCTATCGGTGGCGGCACTGCCCGGCGAGAACGTCGACGTTCCGATTTCGAGCGGGTCGAAGATGGCAGGCCACTTGTCGCTGCCGCCCGCAACGGTGGGTCCGCTTTCTCTGCGGCTTGCAGCGGCGAATGGCGATCCGTCGGCGGCGTTCGAGGTTGGCGCGCGGCTCGCCGAAGGCAAGGGAACGAACCAGAACTTCGAGGAGGCCATAATCTGGTACCAGAAATCGGCAGCGCAGGGTTTCGCGCAGGCGCAGTACCGCCTCGGTACGCTGTACGAGCGTGGTCTCGGCGTGAAGGCCGACGTTGCGCGGGCGCAGAGCTGGTATGAGCGGGCCGCGGAACAGGGTCACATCAAGGCAATGCATAATCTCGCGGTGCTGAGTGCGGGACGCAGTACGGGATCTCCCGATTACATTACTGGCGCACGCTGGTTTACAAGTGCTGCTGAGTACGGCCTCTCCGATAGCCAATACAATCTGGCCGTCTTGCACGAAAATGGACTGGGGGTCGCCAAGGATCCAGTCCAAGCCTTCAAATGGTATGCGCTGGCCGCGCGGTCTGGGGATGTGGAGGCCGCGCGCCGGCGTGATGCTCTCAAGGCTCAATTAACGGCTGACCAACGGTTGCAGGCCGACAACCAAGTGGCTTTATTCGTGCCGAAGCGGAGCGCGCCGATCGTTAATGACGCTCGGGTGGCCGGCGAGGATTGGAAGAAGCGGCAAGCGAGCTGATACGGCTTGAGAAAAAGCGGCATTCGCGCCACGCTGGTGCGCTGCCGGTCACGTTACCCGCGGGAGCCGGTGGCATCAGCCGTCCGGCTCCTTTACGTTGGGGTACGCATTTTGCTGTGGCCGACATGACCGCAGCATCCACGCATGAGCGCCCCACATCTCATGAACATTTATCTACCCATTGCGGAAATGTCCGAGAGCATCCTGGTTCTGCTCGGCATGGGTGCGGCGGTCGGTTTTATCTCGGGGCTGTTCGGGGTCGGTGGTGGGTTTCTGATTACCCCGCTTCTGATCTT
>JALORT010000308.1 GCA_025458755.1 Methylotetracoccus sp. | reverse complement strand
CGAAAAAAGACATTTACAAATACCGCGCGCTCATCGAAAAACTCGGTCTGCGTAAGTAAAACGACCTTCCGGCTGCTCCGTTCCGGCGGAGCAGCCGGATATCTTTTCTGAAAAACCGAATCCTGGCTCGCCGAAACCCTCGTTCCTTTTTTTCACGGGACATCTCTATACAGGGACAAAACAAACGATCAAATATATCCGGTTGATGCAAGTTGCTGAGCGTTGATTTTTTTATGTTTGTCAACTTTCATCAATCCTGTAAACCCGCATCAACCCATTTTTTTTCACCCGCTCCGGCAACTGTTCATCGGGCTATCCGCAAGCGCTGGTCACCGGTACACGGGAAACGATTCAAAAACGGGGATTTATTTTCCCCCACACAAAGAAGCCGGATCTTCTTCGTTCTTCGTTCATCCGGCTTCTTTGTGTGATTTTTTCGGTTTTTGAGATGCTTTCCTGCCTGCTACTGCAAGTGCCACGGCCACAGCTTCTGCCAATGCCCGCTGAAACAACCGGCGCCTAAATTCATTTTTTATCATGGGAAAACAAATTCCCTTGCGCACTTCGTTCAACCTTCCGGATGGACGTGAAGTTGTGCTTGAAACAGGCAAACTTGCCACACAGGCCGACGGCTCGGTGCTCGTCCGCATGGGCGATACGATGCTGCTCTGTACCATCGTCAGCGCACCAAAAGCCAAAGAAGGCCAGCCTTTCTTCCCCCTTTCGGTGGATTACCAGGAAAAATTCGCCGCCGCAGGCCGTATTCCGGGCAACTTTTTCCGCCTCTGCTTCACGGTCCAGGCAACGCCCGACCAGGTCAGGGATGCGCCTCAGGTCTGCAATCAGCTTTCGCCTGGCAGGTTTATCCAATAAACCGCGCAGGTCTGCCAGGAGTACAGCAAGCATGTATAAATCGACCAGGGGGGCAGTGTAGGCTTTGGTGGAAGCTACCCCGATTTCTGGACCGCTTTGCATGGAAATATATCCATCTGCGATGCGCATGGCCTGCGACCCGATTGCATTGACGATTGTCCAGAGCACGGCGCCTTTCTTACGGGCCTCTTCCAGGGCAGCCAGGGTATCAGCCGTTTCGCCCGATTGGCTGATGGCCAGGACAACCGTATCTGGCTCGATGATGGGATCCCGGTAGCGGAATTCAGAGGCGATATCGACCTCCGTCGGCAGGCGCGCGATCTTCTCGAACCAGTACTTGGCGGCCAGTCCCGCGTATGACGCCGTTCCGCAGGCCGTGATGGTGATGCGGTCGAGGGTGGCGAAATCGAACGGCAAGCTCTCTGGCAAGCGGATCGCCCGTTCCGCGAAATCCACGTACTCGGCAAGAGTGTGGCCGATGACTTCCGGCTGTTCCGCGATTTCCTTTGCCATGTAGTGACGGTGGTTGCCCTTGTCCACCAGCATGGCCGAAGCCTGGGAGAAACTCATGGCTCGCTTCACGGGGCGGTTCTGACTGTCGAAGATCTCGACCGAAGTACGCGTGAGTACAGCCCAGTCGCCGTCTTCCAAGTAGGTGACCTTGTTGGTGAATGGCGCCAGTGCGATGGCATCCGAGCCAAGGAACATCTCGCCGTTGCCGTGGCCTATTGCGAGCGGGCTGCCCTTGCGGGCGCCGATCAAGAGATTGCTCTCGCCCTTGAACAGGATGGCGAGAGCGAAGGCGCCCTCGAGCCGCGACAGGACGGCCTTCACGGCCTCTCGTGGCGTCTTTCCCCTCTGGCGCTCGCGCGCGATCAGGTGAGCCACCACCTCTGTGTCGGTCTGGGTTGCAAAGACATGCCCGTCCGCAATGAGCTCATCCTTGAGCGGACGAAAGTTCTCGATGATGCCGTTGTGCACGATGACGACATCGCCTGCCATGTGAGGATGGGCATTGGTTTCAGTCGCGGGGCCGTGGGTGGCCCAGCGGGTATGCCCAATGCCTTCAGTGCCGAGCAGCGGCTCGGCCGTCAGCCGCGCCTCGAGATTGCGGAGCTTGCCCGGTGCACGGCGGCGTCCGATCTCGCCGGACTCGAGCGTCGCCACACCCGCCGAGTCGTAGCCGCGGTACTCGAGCCGCTTCAGCGCCTCGACGATATGAAGAGCGACAGGTTCCTTGCCGAGTATGCCGACGATGCCACACATGCTGTCACTTCCCCTTGGCTGCCTTCTTGGCCCGCTTCATATCCCTGTAGCGCGTCGCCCAGCCTTCCCGAACATCGAGTTCGGGTCGGGTCATGGCCAGCGCGCCGCCAGGCACGTTGCGGGCGATAACGCTGCCCGCCGCGATCGTCGCGCCGTCGCCCACGCTGACCGGTGCCACCAGGGCGGTGTTCGACCCGACGAAAACATCCGCTCCGATTTCGGTCAGGTGCTTGTCGAAACCGTCGTAGTTGCAGGTAATGGTCCCGGCCCCGATATTGCTGCCGGCGCCGACACGGGCGTCGCCGATATAGCTCAGGTGATTGGCCTTTGCACCCTTGCCGATGGTTGCCTTCTTCACCTCGACGAAGTTGCCCACATGGGCGCCCTCTCCGATCTCGGCGCCCGGGCGAAGCCGGGCATAGGGGCCGATGCGGGCACCGCGCGCTATGCGGGCGCCCTCGATGTGGCTGAACCCGAGGATCTCGACGCCATCATCCACCGTCACGCCCGGCCCGAAGACGACGTGCGGTTCGATGACCACGTCCTGGCCGATCACCGTATCCGCCGAGAAATAGACCGTCTCGGGCGCGACCAGCGTGGCACCGCCCAGCAGGTGCTGCTGACGGTAGCGGTGCTGGAACGCCTGTTCGATAACCGCCAGCTGAACCCGGTCGTTGACCCCCGCAACTTCGCTCTCGGAGCAGACCGACAGGCCGCACACCTGACCGGAGCCGCCTGCCAGTTCCACCAGGTCCGTGAGGTAGAACTCGCCCTTTCTGTTGGCGTTGCCGATCTGCGGCAACAGTTCCCAGAGCCGATCCGAGCTGACAGCAATTATGCCGGAGTTACATAGTGTTATGGACTTCTCATCAGGCGTCGCATCAAGCTCTTCGCGGATGGCGAGAACCTCGCCCGCCGGGCCGGTCTTGAGCCGGCCGTATCCGGTGGGATCGCGCGCCTCGAAGCCCAGCACCGCCAGCGGCATCTGCGGGGACACCCGTTCAACCAGGCTCTTCAGTGTGGCAGCCGTGATCAACGGAACATCGCCGTAAAGGATCAGGACAGTCCCGCCGAACCCCGCCAGCGCGGGCCTGGCCATCGACACGGCGTGCGCCGTGCCACGCCGGTCGGTCTGGACCGCGGCCGCCGCTTCCGGGATGACGCTGCGGGCCTCGCGCGCGACGGCCTCCATGTCGGGGCCGATCACGGCAACCACCCGCAGCGGATCGAGCGCTTGCGCGGCATGCAGTACGTGACTGAGCAAGCTGCGGCCGCCGGCCCGATGCAGGACCTTGGGCAGCCGCGACTTCATTCTGGTCCCCATGCCGGCGGCGAGGACAATCACTGCGATTTCGGTCATCGATTCTGTGCCAATTGGGGATGTCGCGTCACTGGAGCATTCTTCGCGCCAGAAGGCGATATTGTGGCAGCGGCCTTAATGCCGCGTTTCCACCGCCCGATCCGGTATTGACCCGCTCCGGCCCCGCCCCTATGGTCCGCCGCGTTCGCGAACAGCGACTCCCGATGTGGGCCCGTAGCTCAGTGGAAGAGCATCTGACTTTTAATCAGAGGGTCGATGGTTCGATCCCATCCGGGCTCACCAAATGATCCCAAACACTTAGAGCAGGTCTGGCGGCGAATTTTCTGAGCTGTTTGGACAAAGGGTAACGCCAGGGTAACAAGCGACCAGAAATGCCTGCGCC
>JALORT010000307.1 GCA_025458755.1 Methylotetracoccus sp. | reverse complement strand
AACCGATAGGAGGTGATCTCATGCCGGCTAGCGCGCCGGGCAAGCTTGTTGGGTTGAGCGCGTCGGATTCCGCCAGTTCGACGCCTTGCCACTCGCGCGCCTCCAGCACTTTGCGGTTGCGGGCCGCGGCGCGTACCGACAGGCCCTCCGACCGCAGGCGCGGCACCAGGTTCGAGCCGATGTAGCCGCTGGCGCCGAACACCAACGCGCGCGGCGCGCGATCCCGGGGTGCGGTGATGTGCGTTTCTGAGGGTTGTGGCGTTGCCGCAGGCAGCGTCTCGTCTTGCATCGCCGTCACGCTATTGGGGCCTGAGTTGGTCATGTTGACCTCGGGTATGCCGGTTTTATGCGCGTTTCCGGTTCGCTTTGATCGTCGATGCCCCACCAGGAGCAGCCGTTCGACACGGCGGATACGGTTAGGCTCTTCGTGGCTTTGTGCCCTCCGTATCGGCTTGACGCCGGCGGCGTTTGATGGATCAGCCAGCCTTGGTGAACTCAGGTGTATCGTTGGTTCTGAAATTCAGGCCGGCTCGAGCGGGCGAACATCAGGTCCATCTGCCAGATCGCCCCGTCGCTGGGACGGTACATGGGGTCAAAGAGGTCCAGACACAGAAAACCTTTCTCGGCCATCAAACAGCAGAAATCGGCAAATCTCACGGCCGTCGGGGCGATGACAAAATTGTAGACTTCGACGACCAACACTTCCGTTTGTTCGAGTGTGCGTGTGGCGCCGGCGAGGATTGGCAACTCGTATCCGTGCGTATCCAGCTTGATCAAATAGGGCGGCAACAATCCGTGGGCTTCGACCAGGTTGTCGATCGTGGTGACCGGTACCTTGACGCAGTCGGCCACGGCTCCCGTCTCGGTTGCGAGACCCCCAAATAAATCCGTCGTATCGAAGTAAATGTCTCCTTCCCGGTCGCCCGCTGCGGTGATCACATACTCAGCCTGGGGGTGCCGGTTGACGAATTCACGCAGCGCTGGCTCGTGCTCCCGCCGGGCCTCAATGCATAGGCACCGTGAGTCAGGGAAAAGGGGCAACATGCACTCGGACCATCGTCCGTCCGAGGCGCCAACGTCAACGATACTCTGAATGGTGAATTGGCGCGCCTTCAGGCGGTTGAGAAACGCAGGGAACGCGGTTTCGGGAGATGGGGCTAACGCTGTGTCAGACGGCGCGTGGTCCGCAGGCGCCACCTTGAGGCCGCGCTTGGCAAGGAAACGTTCAATGAGTCCGGTGCGCATGGGGTTTGTTCGCAGAAGGCAAGACATTCAATGGACGGCCGGGTACCTGGCCATGTCAGGATGTGCTCGAGTCAATGCATTGTCAATCATCGGGCGGTCACCCGATGCTTCATTCTGACAAGGGCAATCCGGAAAGCAAGGACATCACGGAGGTTATACAGATGGCTGTTGGAGAGTCGGGCGAGGCGTTGAGCGGGTAGCGCAGGAGAAAACGATGGCACGCTCGCAGGGCTTGCGGCTCGCCCGCCCCCGAGAGCGTCCCGTGGTGTAGACGTTCGCGGCGTGATCCTTCCACCGATGACGTCGGGTAAGCCAGCCCGGAAACCCGGGCCAGCGCCAACAGCGTGGTGGCGGACCGGGCAACTCGTTGTGTCATCCTATTAAGAATGAGCGCTTCGCGTTGGCCTCAAGGGTGATGCCGTGCGGACCCCGCCCCCGCGAAATAATCCTTCTGCGTTTCGACCTCAAACAACGTCAAGCCGTAACCCGATGGCTCCGCTTCAGGGATCATCGTCATGAAAGCCCCGGTATCGATGCAGACGTGGGACAGCGCGCGCCGGATGCAGGGGCCGATGGTGTGCCCGCAGTAGGTGGGCGACAAACCTGGCAGCGTTTCAGGTACTGCGTGCATCGGCAGCCGGCCCATGATCAGCCTACTCCAAAGCCACCGCTTGGCGAAATAAGGGTAATCCCTCGGATGGACATCGGTCATATCGGTTTGACTCCATGCTTTCGCCAACGCGTCGATGTCACCGTCCAGCATCACCTCCTGCGGTTTCCCGGCATCCCACAGGTCCGTATGGATGACATGGAACCGGCGGTTCCCTTGGCCCACCACCATCAGAAACGGTAACTGCTGGATTGCCGCTAGAGCCTCCGTCAGCGCTTTCGACAAATAGCCTTCCGCGGATTCGATCTGCTGAAAAATCCACTCGCCGCCGTTCAGCAAAAATTCATGCCGCGTGTTGACTGTGAGCGGCGCGTCGCACTGCAAGGTGTTCCAGACAAAATCAAGCAGCATGGCTTCGTGATTGCCGCGCACCGCGTGGAACCAGGGTTCTCGCAACAGAGCCAGGCAACCCATGGAATCCGGGCCGCGATCAACCAGATCGCCGACCGAGAACAGCCGATCGACTGCCGGATCGAAACGCGCATCCGCCAGCAGCCGGTCCAGCATCGGCCGACAGCCATGTAGATCCCCGACCACGAAGTCCCTGCCGTAGTCGTTCGAAGGTACCGCGTGGATGAGTGGGGCGGTTCGAGAATTCAGTGTCACGATGCGGTTCGCAAAGCGCTGCTGAGGACGCGGTTTCTCGTCTGATGCAACGCCGCTCTAAAGCTCTGTATCCTACTCGGCGACGTCGGCCGGGGCTACCCAGCGTGTTTGCTTCCGGCCGCGGGAGGGTGGAACGCACTCGGAGAAGAGCAAACACCGCTGTGCTCACAGTGGTCGCTTTCGTTCCTCGCATCAAAAGAAAGAGTTTGCGACTCAGGGCGGGATCACGTCCAGCACTCCGTTGTGGCCGTTACCTGCCGGTCGGCGCAGGTTACAGCCGAGCGATGGTTATGATCTGCGGCCCTGCTTACGGTGTAGCGCCAGCCGAAAATCGGCGCAGGATGGGTCGGTCTAAGTGATAAACCTCGGCTAAGCTTTTGATAGCCCCGAAGGCCAAAGGCCGAGGGGCGGTCATACCGAGTATCATCAACGAGCGCCGTATGGAGAAAACAGACCGAAAAGAGACGCTATCGCACGATCGCACGCGGGCCTGCCCGACCGTTGATGACGCCCCTTGGAATCGGTTGATTCAATCACGCCCGGGTTGCGCGAGGTCATGCCGCCAGCACCCGAACGCCTCCACAGTTGGGAACGCTTCGTCATGTGGATCTGCTTGAATGACGCGTTCCTCTCGATCGTGGCGGACCAGAAGGATCCCGCCATCAGGTTGGTTCAGGCCCAGGTCGCAAGCCATATCACCAACGTGTTTCCCGACGCGAACGTGATCGAGACACCGCGTACCGATTACCGCTACCAAGCGTCCGTGGAAGCTGATGTCGTTGCCAAGGTCCTCGCGGGTGTGATTGCGAAGATCCGGTATGCCAGTTTGACCGACAATGTTCGCGACAACCGTCTCCACCATGCTTACAGGGACCTGTCGGCTGTGATGCATCGTCTGCAACCCCCGACGCCGATCCGTAAATCCTCGTCTGAACTTTAATCCGTAGAAAGCATCGCCGAGCCGCCAGGTCGCTATGCTTGCATCCCCGTGACAATGACGCTGACATCAATGCCGAGGCCGCCATCGGTCGCTGGCTCGCCGAGGTGGTTGCCCGCACGCGGCCTGATTGGCGACCTCCAAGATAACGCTTCGCGCCGAACACCTCCTGTCCCGGCGCAGTGGTGTTGGAACCGCCGTGAGTTTTTCACCGCAGAACCGAGTTCCTCGTCTCCGCAACCGAGGTATTCGAACACGTCCAGCCGCGAGGCATTCGCCTCTCGAGCGTCATCGGTCAACTCAAGCTTTCGGACGCATGGGCACCGATTGTTTAGGCATCCTGCACGGAAAATCCACCGCAGCCTTAGCGTGCTGCGCGGGACCGACAACGCC
>JALORT010000306.1 GCA_025458755.1 Methylotetracoccus sp. | reverse complement strand
ATCCCGAGCACGATACGCCGGAGGTCCTGGCCCGCTACGCGGAAGGGTTCCGGCAGCCGGGGTTCGACTGGCGGTTTCTGACGACGCGTTCCGAAGACGAGCTGAAACCGATCCTGCAGGCTTACCAGCAGCCGGTCGAAAAGGAAGTCGATGCCGTCGGCCGACGGACCGGAGCCTACTCCCATCTGCTTCGGGTCTTTCTGATCGACCGGCAACAGCGGATCCGGAACATCTACACGGCTTCGGTGCTGCACCCGGAACTCGTACTCGCCGACATCCGCACGTTGCTGCAGGAAAGCCCGGCCGCCCAGCCGGCGCCGGGCACGGCAGCAGGCGCGATCGCCGCCGGGGATTTGTTGCGGGCCGGGGATGAGAAAACGGGCTATGCGTCGGACGAGTACCGGACGCGCTCGGTGGCGCTGGCGCAGCGCCGCGGCGTGAAAGCCGACCTGCTGCAGCTCGCCTCCAAACCGCCGCTCGGTTTACCGAAGGTACCGGTTCCGCAGGACAATCCGCTGACGCCGGAGAAAGTGGAACTGGGCCGGAAACTGTTCTACGACCGGCGCCTGTCGCTGAACAACACCTTCTCCTGTGCAATGTGCCATATCCCTGAACAGGGCTTCACCAGCCAAGAGCAGGCCACGGCCATCGGCATCGAGGGGCGGACGGTGCGCCGCAACGCACCGAGTGTCTACAACGTTGCCTATCTCGAGCTGTTGTTCCACGATGGGCGCGAATCGTCACTGGAAAATCAGGTGTGGGGTCCTCTGCTCGCCGCCAACGAAATGGGCAACCCCTCGGTCGGCTTCGTCGTCGATAAATTGAAAGGTCTCGAGGACTATCGCGGGCTGTTCGAGAACGCATTCGGCCGCGGCGCCTCCATGGAAACGATCGGACAAGCCATCGCCAGCTACGAGCGGACGCTGATCTCCGGCAATTCGCCGTTCGACCGGTGGCTCTACGGCAAGCAGCCGGGCGCGCTGACGGCGCAGGCCAAACGAGGCTTCGAACTTTTCCAGGGCCCAGCGGGCTGCGCGCAATGCCACACCGTCGGCGCCGATATTGCGCTCTTCACCGATCAGCACTTGCACAATACCGGCTTGGGCTTCCAGTTGAGCATGCGCAAGGCGCCGGAGAAGCAGCGCGTGCAGGTCGCGCCGGGCATCGCCTTCGACGTCGATGCCGCCCTCCTCGCCCGGGTCGCGGAAGCGCCGCCCAGCGACCTCGGCCGCTACGAGATCACCCACGATCCCGCGGACCGCTGGAAATACAAGACCCCCGGCCTTCGCAACGTGGCGCTGACGGCACCGTACATGCACGACGGCAGCCTGACAACGCTCAGGGACGTGATCGCGTTCTACAACCGAGGCGGCGTGCCGAATGAAGGACTGGACCCGAAGATAAAGCCGCTGAACCTCACGCCCGAACAGATCGATGCGCTGGTGGCGTTCCTGCAGTCGCTCACCGGCGACAACATCGAAACGCTGGTCCTCGACGCCTACGCGGCACCGCTCGGCGATCCGGATTGATACGTGATGCTGAAGGACGACTTCAGCAGATCGTCCCGATCAAGGAACTACGCCTTTATCGCGGACGAGGCACGTCGTACGCCGACCCACCCCCCCGGCCATCCCGGACGATAAGCGGTCGCGAGACTGGACTCATTCGTGTCAATGAATCCCTGGCCGGCCGGCATGGCGAAGTTTCTGCTTCGCCATGCCGCGAATGGGCCTAGGACTTGTACAGAGCGGCCAATCCTTCGCCAGAAGGTTGAGCTGTGCCGGCTGCATTTCGCCGGTTCTTCGAAGCATCGGCAATCAGTCGAACCAACGCCTCCCCGGACCAATCACCGGCCTTCTCCCCGTACAAGGCGCGGTTCAGTTCCACGATCTCCAGAGGCGCGGAGCCGCCGAGACGCGCCGCGAGCTGCTCCAGGTTCGCGGGGGGATGGTCGGGCCAGCGGGCCAGACTCCACTCGAACAATGCTCGGCGGGTTGCCAACAGATCGCGCCCGGCGACGGCCCGCTTGAGCGACGCCAGGGATTTGGTCAGATCGGGCGGGGGGGAAAGCGCCTGTGGCGACGTTTCTCCAGGTTCCCGGTGACGCGCGGTCCACCACCACGCCACTGCAGTCGCCAGCCAACCCAGGCCGCACGCCCCGGCCAGCCAAAACCAGAACGGGCGTTCCAGCGTGTGGGATTCGCCGGCGCCCGCCGCAGGTGTGACATCGGGCGTCGCGTGCGGCTGTGTCTCGGCCGGAGCAGGCGCCATCAGCCCGGGGTCCGGCGCGGTGAGCTGGGGTACCGGCGTCGCCTTCAGCACGCGCTCCGGAACACGGGCGACCTCCATCCGATCGCTCTTGGTATTCCACCACGGAAGCTCGATCCCGGGTATCCGATACTCACCATCCTTCATCGGGATAAATGCGGTCTTCTCGCGGCGGAGACTGGTCAGACCATAGCCGCCGTGCTCCTCGTTGAGTACGGGCTGATCGGGATAGCGCTGCAATTCCGGCAACGCGGCGTTCTTGTCCGCCAACTCAGGGACCATGCCCATGGTGACTCCCTCGGCACTGACCGAGAGGGTCCGCGTGATCGGCTCCCCCACCGGGGTCTCCGGAGGCGTCGAAGACCAGCGTTCCTCCAGTTGAAGCTTCCCGGCGGGCAGCCAGTGTTTGCCCTTGAACGACGCAGGAACAGGCCGGACCTGCAGCACCACCGGCTCGGATTGAATCTTGTGAATGCGGGCTTGCCGCCCGAAGAACTCATCGAACATCGAGCCGGGACCGGCGGCCAGTTCCGCTTCCAGATTGATCGGCTCGATCCGCAAGGCACCGCTCTTCTGCGGAAAGATAGCGAAGCGGCGCTCGATGACACCATAGAGCTGGCCGTTCCTCTCCGTCTGGTAGCGGTGGTCCTCGCCCAGCTTTTGAACCACCGCATCGATCAGTTTCGGATCGTCCAATTGGCCATTCCGCAGCGCGATACGGTGCAATACCCGAATCGTATAAAGAACTTGGGCCTGCACGTAGGGGCTCTTCGGCTCGGCTTCGACCTCGATCATCAGCCGTTCATCGCCGACCGTTCGGCCAGCCGGTGCCGTTCCAGGCACGACGGTCAGCGTGAACGGCTTACTCCGATCCCCGCCGAAGGCGATGGGCGGTACCGTCAGGGTTCCCGAACGCTTCGCCATTACCGTGAGCTTCCACTCCGCGCGCCGGCTCAACCGACCGTTGACCATCGTCACCTGGGTCGATTTTCCCTGCCGGACGACCTGAAAATCCTCATCCAACGGGCCGAAGTCCGGCTCACCGTCCGGTTCCTCGTCGGAAGAAAAGATCAGCGTGAACGACTCATTCAGCGATACCGGCTCGCGGTCAGTGGCCACGAGGATGTCTGCGGCAGCGGTCAGAGAAGGCAGCAGCGCCAACCACACGATGCCGCACCGCATCAACGAAAAGAGAAAAGACGTCGTTGAGCCGTGGCCGCCTTGGCGTCCCCCGATGATGACTAACCTCATTCCTCGTTCTCCTGGTTCAGCCGCTGGCGCTGTCGGTACTGCCAAGCGAATTTGCGGCGCAACAAACCGGCAGGATCATCGGGAATGCGCCGCAGCCATTGTTCGTTGGCCTGCTCGGCCTCACGCTGCTCGGAGCGCTCGGCTTCCGTCTGCGCTGTTCCGCTCTCGGCGGGTTCCGATTCCGCAGGACCCGCCTGCGGCGACTCCTCTCGCTGTGGCTGCTCTTCCGCGCCATTGGCGCCGTCTTCCGCAGCACCTTCTTGCTGCTTCGGCGGCGGCTCGGACCCTTGTGCAGACGAGTCGCCCTTGTCCTGGTCCTGCTGAGGACTCGGTGCGGGCTCGTCCTGCCCGTTCTTCGCTTGCTCACCT
>JALORT010000018.1 GCA_025458755.1 Methylotetracoccus sp. | reverse complement strand
TCATCCGCTCCGTCCACGTAGCAGTCCAGCCGCGCCAGATGTTCGAGTGCGACCAGCGGGAGCCCGAGTTCCTGCGCCTTGATGGTGCTGATCACGGAGCTTGCTGCGGCGGTGACCCGCAGGCCTTCCTCGCGGTGGCGGCGCGCCAACTCCTCGATGAAGCAATTGGCGGTCGATCCGGTGCCGAGCCCGATCAGCATGCCGTCCTGTACTTGGCTGGCAGCATGGTGGGCGACGAGTTCTTTGTCGTTCATGGGGCGCTCCGCTCTCGTGTTGGCGTGAGAACCGACCGGACGGTCGGCTTGACGGTGAAGTGATGGCTTCGTCCGATAAACCATACCATGTTCGGGTGCTTGCGCCAGCACTACGGTCAACCTGATACCGGTCGCTGGCAACGCCGTTGACCAGTCAGATTCAGCAGCTTGGGCATTTTTGTGCTGGACTTGTACTGGCGCGCGGTTCGCTGTGCAAGCACAATGGCGGTGTTTGTCCTCACGGAGAATAACACCGATGAATCAGTCGACCGACGCCAAGCGCTGGTACGTTCTGACCGCGGCAGCGGTGCTGCAGGAGCTTCGGGTGCAGCCGGGCCAGGGGCTCACTGAAAAGGATGCCGTTCGGCGCCGCCAGGAAACGGGCCTGAACCAGTTGACGCCGCGAAAAGGCAAGGGACCGCATCGGCTTTATTCAGGAGATGAATGCCTTGCGGGCAATCGACGCACTTTCCCGGGCACAGAACATCAGTGCGGCCGTGCTCCGGGGAGGCAACCGGAAGGTGATCGACGCGGCCGAGCTGGTTCCCGGGGACATCGTGTTTCTGCAGTCCGGGGACAAAGTACCGGCCGATATCCGCTTGCTCAAGCTGCGTGATCTGCAGATCGACGAGTCCGCGCTGACCGGCGAATCCGTTCCGACGGAAAAGGACCCGGCCCCGCTGTCGGAGGATGCCGTATTGGCGGACCGCTGCAATATGGCCTACTCGTCAACCCTGGTGACCTACGGCACGGGGGTCGGTGCCGTCGTCGAGACCGGCGATCGGACCGAAATTGGCCGCATCAATCAGCTGCTTTCCGAAGTGACGGAACTCGAGACTCCGTTGACGCAAAAAATCGGCGTGTTCAGCCGGTGGCTGCTGTGGTTCATCATCGGCTTGGCCGCTTTGACCTTCGTGGTCGGCTGGTTTCATAGTGATGATCCGGTCGACTCCTTCGTGGCCTCGGTGGCGCTGGCCGTTGCGGCGATCCCGGAAGGCTTGCCGGTCGCGGTAACGATTGCGCTGGCCATCGGCGTGCGGCGCATGGCCAGGCGCCACGCGATCATTCGGAAGCTCCCTGCGGTGGAAACGCTGGGCAGTGTCACCGTCATCTGCTCGGACAAGACCGGCACGCTGACGCAGAATCAGATGACCGTGCAGTCCGTGGTTGCCGGCGGTGAATGTTTTCGGGTGACCGGATCCGGCTATGCGCCGGGGGGAACGTTTCAACAGGACGGTCAGACCATTGATCCGCGCCCGAAGGCGGCGCTGAACGAGTGCCTGAAGGCGGGCTTGCTGTGCAACGACGCACGTTTGGTTGCCGAAGAAGGCGAATGGCGAATCGAGGGTGATCCCACTGAGGGTGCGCTGCTGGTGTCCGCTCAGAAGGCCGGACTGCACCCGAGGCGTCTCATGGAGTGGCATCCGCGTCTGGACGCCATTCCGTTCGAATCCGAACACCAGTTCATGGCCACGCTGCACCACAACCGGGCCGAAGATGCGCACCATGTCTATCTGAAGGGCTCGGTCGAAAGCGTCCTGTCGCGCTGCGTCGACGCTTTCGATGCCGGGCTGGCTCGGGTGTCGCTGGATGCCGATGCGATCCACCGCCAGGTGGATGCCCTGGCGGCGCGCGGTCTGCGCGTGCTGGCGTTTGCGCGCGGGGAACGTCCGACCGACGACCGATCGCTGGAACACGGCGAGGTACAGGAAGGGCTCACGTTCCTCGGATTGCAGGGGATGATCGATCCGCCGCGCGAGGAAGCGGTCCGGGCCGTCGCCGCGTGTAAGGAAGCAGGGATCCGCGTGAAGATGATCACCGGCGACCATCTCGGCACGGCTGTTGCGATTGCTGGCCAGATCGGCTTGGGCGACGCCGATGACCGTGAACTGCCGGCGATCGACGGTAAAGCGCTGGCTGCAGTGGCGGAGCGCGACTTGCCCGCAGTCGCTGATCGAACCGCCGTGTTCGCGCGCGTCGCGCCGGAGCAAAAGCTGAGACTGGTCGAGGCGCTGCAGTCGCGCGGGCATGTGGTGGCGATGACCGGAGACGGCGTCAACGATGCTCCGGCGCTGCGGCAGGCGAATATCGGCGTGGCCATGGGCATTACCGGAACCGAGGTGTCCAAGGAGGCGGCGGCGATGGTGTTGACCGACGACAACTTCGCTTCCATCCGCGCCGCGGTCGAGGAGGGCCGCGGGGTTTACGACAATCTGGTGAAGTTCATCAGTTGGACGTTGCCCACCAACTTGGGGCAAGGCATGGTGGTGCTGATCGCTGTGGTCGCCGATATCGCGCTACCGATACTGCCGGGGCAGATCCTCTGGATCAACATGACCACGGCGGTTTTTCTCGGTCTGCCGCTGGCGTTCGAAGCCAAGGAAGCCGATGTGATGCAAAGGCCGCCACGGGATCCGGAACAGCCGATTTTGACCAGGCATCTGTTGTTCCGCACCACCTTGGTCGGCCTGTTGTTGTGTGCGGCCGGGTTCGGACTCTATGAATGGGAATTGACCCATGAGGACAGCATCGACAAAGCCCGGACCGCTGCGGTCAACGTGTTTATCGTGGGGCAAGCGTTTTACCTTCTCAACTGCCGCTCACTGACCCGATCCATGTTCAGGCTCGGACTGTTCTCGAATCCTTGGGTCTGGGTCGGCATTGCCGCCATCCTGCTGGCTCAGGCCGCGTTCAATTACCTGCCGGCGATGAACTGGCTGTTCCATACGGCACCCACCGGACAGAGCGAATGGCTGCTGGCAGTGGCGGCGGGCGTGGTGATCTATGTGGTCGTCGGGTTCGAGAAGTTCATTGCCAACCGCGTTAGGCGCCGGGTCGGGAGCAACTAGGCGGCTGGTGGGTCGTTCCGCTGTGTCGGAGATCGTGATCCAGTCTGCCGGCACCGGCCTGCCGAAACCGAGCGCTGTCTCACGAATACTCCCCGATGGAAAGCGCTGGAGGACGTGCCGGAGGATAGAAGACGAACACGCGTCGTGCTTTAATGGCGGGCGTCCGTTTCAATCTTTACATGGAGAGCGCGTAGTCATGAATGCCAAGGGTCGCAGCCGGGTCGCCATTGCCTGCCAAGGTGGGGGCAGTCACACCGCGTTTACGGCAGGTGTCCTGCATGAGTTGATCGATCAACTCCCGGACCAGGTCGATATCGTGGCGGTGAGCGGCACGTCCGGCGGCGCCATCTGCGCGACGCTGGCCTGGGACGGCCTGTTGCGGAATGAGCCCGAGCGGGCCAAGCGGCAGCTTCAGCGCTTCTGGGAGGTGGTGGCCGCCAACGAGCCTTGGGACATGCTGGCCAACCTGACGCTGCAGAATCTAGTCAATCTACGCAACCACATGGTGCTGCCGGAGGTGAGTCCGTACGTGTTTCCGCCGTGGGGACAGGACCGGCTGCGCGACATCTTGAATCAACAACTCGATTTCGAGGAACTGCAGCGCTTGGCGGAACGGCCCGATGCTCCGGCACTGCATATCGGCGCCGTCGAAGTGCTCAGCGGCCACTTCGAGGTGTTCACCGGACCGGAGCTGCAAGTCGAATGCCTGCTGGCCTCGACGGCGGTGCCGGATCTGTTCCCGGCGGTGACGATTCCAGGTCGGGGCGTGTATTGGGATGGGCTGTTCTCGCAGAATCCGCCGATCCATGATCTCACCGACCACAACATCAACGAACTGTGGGTGATCCAGATCAACCCCAGTTCGTGCGGCAGTGTTCCGACCGAAACCCACGAAATCATCGATCGCCGCAACGAACTGGCGGGGAACATCTCGCTGGAGCAGGAATTGCGGATCATCGCGATGATGAACCGGCTGCTCGCCAGCGGCCAGATCATGGCGCCCAAGTACCATCCGATTCACGTGGCGCGTATCGTGTTGGAGCGGGAGCTGGACTATGCCTCGAAGCTGGACCGCACCCCCGCTTTCCTCGCCGAACTGATGGAGTATGGCCGCGCCAAGGCGCGCGTCTTCCTGAACGAGCGCCAAGGCATGCTGCACACGCTGAAAGCTCGCGGGGTGATCGCCGCGGAACCAGCCGCAATCACGGATTGATCGCAACCTCCGGGACGGCGTGATCCGCGTCTGGGACGGCACCTATCGGCCAGATTCGCAGGGCGCCGTCGCCTTCGAGCTGTTCCGGTTTGCGTTGACTTCTCGGTTTTCTCCCATCGTGGAAGAAGCCGACGAGGCGGCCTTTCCCGGTGTCAGCGAAGTCGACCGCCTTCTGCACGACGACATCGCCGCCTTGGACGTCGACGTCCTGGCCGGCCCCGCTGCAGGAGTCGCTCGCATTTGCCGGTCAGGCGCTCGCACAGTTCGCAGCCTGGGCGGACATGCATCGGCTCCGGTTGCGGCACCCTCGCCATGCCCTTCCTGTCATTGGTGGGCGTTTCTGCTTCGGCGACGATCCGATCGGGGGAAGCAGGGTTGCTCGGTTTCGCCTCGCCGGAAAGCGCCAGCGAACGGGAATTCAACTCGCGCGTGGAAACCTTGCAGACCGCATTTGAATTCAAGCGTGCAAGGCTGACCCGGACGTTGATGGGCGAGCCTGGCTGACGAACGTCCTACACCGCCAAGGCTGTTGTTTCTCTGTCCGAGCGCAACTCCGCCCGCAGCATCATGGCGGAGGCTCTGCTGAACTACGTAGGCCAAGGCCGGTTCCATGCGTACAGTGCAGGCAGTCATCCCACCGGCACCATCGAGCAGTTGGCGCTGGAAAAGTTGCTCCAAGCAGGCATCCCCGCGCCGCAGGCGCGAAGCAAGGCATGGGAGGAATTCGCTCAACTCCACGCGCCAGTGATGGATTTCGTCATTACTGCGTGCGAAGACGCGATGCGAGACGTGTGCCCGATCTGGCCCGGCCGTCCGATCGTGGCGCGCTGGGCGGTGTTTGACCCGGTGGCGGTCGCAGCACGGGATGGGCAGTTCCGTATCGCGTTCGCCAAGGCTTTCGTGATCCTGGAGCGGCGGATCGTGCTGTTTGCCAGTCTGAATCCCGCCAGCTTGAAGCGGCTTGCCTTGTCGCACTACGTGCGAGCGATTGGCAACGACGAGCCTTGACCTGGCGTGAGCACCTGCCGACTGAAGCACACCAGCCTACCGGCGCGCCACGCCCTAGATGAACGACACCACGACCCTTCGGACTGCCGGACCACGTGGGGTACCGGGAAGGTTTGCTCTCGGGACGAGGCCGACCTGCTGTCCGTCCGAACGGCACGTTCATGAAAAGGTCACACCCGTGGGTTATCGTGACCTTATGGCTCGCGAGCCCGGAGAACCATTGCGGGATCGTTTGACGCAGCGCGTGACCGATGCCCTTCCATCCCTCCCATTGAGCTCTCTGTTGCATGGCCAGTCTGTTGAAACTCGTGAAATTTGCCGAACGCGGAGTTCCGCGACCTCACCGGGCAGTGCGTCAGACGGCTGCATGAGGTTGCCGAGCGAATCATTACTGCGGCTCAGCGCGTCGACAGTGGCCTGCCTGAGATCAAGACTGCCGCGCTGAACTTCTCAACTCTCCTGGCGATGATCGCAAGACTCCAGAGAGAGATCGCGGAGTACCGGGAAAATGAATGGGTGCGGGGAAAAGTGTCCCGAGAGACGCTCAAAGGATGGGTGGACCACCTCGATGTGATCTATCGTGAGTGGCGGAAAACGGAGCGTCGGCTCAGTGCTCTGCTCGGGGTCGACGAAAGTCACTGGACGGAGCTTCGCGACATCGAGCGAACGACGGATGCCTGCTATCACGCCCTACTCTTGCTGAAAGGCATCACAACGTCTCGTCGAGAAGAATCGGCGTAAACGGACTGCGAAGTGGAATGGCTTTAGGCCACCCGCCGAAGCCGTTCAGACTGTTGCTCTCACGCGGCATGGCGTGCCGATCAGGGTGCCGGGTGCCGATACTATGCCTGACTCGTCATGGTTAAGAACGCGAAGGGCTGGCGGCACGATTGGGGGACCCTGACCTTGTGCGGCGGGTGTAAACTCGCGTTGCGGCTGATCTCTGAGATTTAGCCCTCTCTTCACCAACCCTCCGATGAGGTACCTGAACCTTCTCTTGGTGTTTATTCCGGTCACGCTCGTCGCCCGGTATCTCAACGCCGAAGACGCGTGGATTTTCTTGGCCGCGTGCCTGGCCATCATCCCTCTGGCCGTCCTCATCGGTGATGCCACGGAGCAGATTGCGGCCTATAACGGGCCCAAGATCGGTGGACTCCTCAATGCCACGATGGGGAACATTCCGGAGCTGTTCATTGGTTTCTTTGCCGTCAAAGCCGGGCTCTACGGCTTGGTCCTGGCCAGCATGGCGGGTTCGATCATCGGCAACATCATGCTGGTGCTGGGCTTGTCTATCTTGACCGGCGGCCTGCGGTACAGCTTTCAGACCTTCGATCGGAACATCGCGCGCAGCCATTTCTCGCTGCTGTGCTTCGCCGGCGTCAGCCTGGTCGTTCCGCTCGCGTTTCAGATCACCAATGACGGCGATCCCAATCTCGAGCGGGGGCTGACCGTCATCAGCTTCATCATGTCCCTGTTGTTGCTGCTGATCTATGTGCTCGGTCTGGTGTTTTCCTTCGTGACCCATCGGAATCTCTTTCTGCAACACGAGAGCGCGCGGAACGGGACGGAGCCGACCTGGGGGTTGAGCAACGCCGTGATCATCCTGGCGGTGGCCGCGGCGCTGACGGCGGTGGAAAGTGAGATGCTGGTCGCCACCGTCGAAGGCACGGTCGAGGAGATCGGCTTGCCCGAGGCGTTCATCGGTGTGGTCATCGTCCCAGTGATCGGCAATGTCGCGGAACACGCCTCGGCGATCCTGATGGCGATGAAGAACAAGGTCGATATCAGTCTGGAGATCGCCGTCGGATCGAGCATGCAGATTGCGATGTTCGTGGCGCCGGTCCTGGTCTTGTTGAGTTTTGCGTGGGGCCAACCGCTGCTCTACGTGTACGACTCATTCGAAGTGGTCGCCGTGCTGACCGGCATCCTGATCGCCCTGTTTGTTTTCCAGGACGGCAAGACCTATTGGCTCGAGGGGGCGCTGCTGGTGTTTTGTTACGTGATTTTCGCGGTCGCCTTTTTCTATGTCAGTCTGCCGGTATGATCATTGAATCTGCCGGCATGTCGAGTGGTTCTACTTCATCGGTTGCCGTCTCGCCCAACTCCTTTCGCCTGGATTGCAACGTCATCAAAGTGTCATATTTTGAGAGGAGCATGCTCACTCGAGGCGAGGGAGCGGTTCCCTCCGGCCTTTCCTTGCGAGCGGGGCAACGGCCAACGTCCAAACGATGGCGAGTTCATGGCAACAGGCATGGATGAGATCGAGCGGACGGTGGTCTGATCGCCATTGACCCATGTCCACGGTATCACTGCCTTTCCCCGGTAGCGACGCTAAGCCTGACTCGGGGCTGCCGGACTCCGCCGGTCGTCTTGGCACCCGTGGGATCGAGCCGCTCTCGGATTCCCTGGCCGGGGTCGCCTCTGTTCCGAAGGCACCAGCTCGTTCGTCCACCGTTCTTTACCCTGCGGACCATGCCGCGACCGTGGGAGAACCGACACTTGCCGATTCGCGCATCACCTGCCGCGACCTCAACGTGTATTACGGCGAAAAGCAGGCGATCCGGAATCTCAATCTGGACATCGGCCGGAACGAAGTCATGGCGCTGATCGGCCCCTCCGGGTGCGGTAAGACGACCTTCCTGCGCTGTTTGAACCGCATGAACGATACCGTCGACGGTTGCCACGTCAGCGGAGAAATCCACATCGACGGCCAGAACATCAATCACGACGGGATCGATGTGGTCCCGTTGCGCGCGCTGGTCGGGATGGTGTTCCAGAAGCCGAACCCGTTCCCCAAGAGTGTTTACGACAACGTCGCTTTCGGGCCTCGGGTCCATGGCTTGGCGCGTAGCACACAGGAGTTGGATCGGATCGTTGAAACCGCGCTGCGACGCGCCGGGCTGTGGGATGAAGTCAGGGATGGGCTGCATGAGATGGGTACCAGTCTGTCCGGCGGCCAGCAGCAACGGCTGTGCATTGCGCGGGCGCTCTCGGTGAACCCGGAAGTGATTCTGATGGATGAGCCGTGCTCCGCGCTCGACCCGATCGCCACCGCGGTGATCGAGCAACTGATCGCTGAACTGCGGCAGCGCTACACCATCGTCATCGTGACGCACTCGCTGGCCCAGGCGGCTCGGGTCTCGCAGCGGGTCGCGTATTTCCACCTCGGCCGCGTCGTTGAGGTGGGCGCCGCCGCCGACGTGTTCATGAACCCCCGCCACAAGTTGACGGAGGATTACGTCACCGGGCGGTTCGGCTGAAAGCTCCCGATGGTAAGGAACGGGCGAACAAAGCCAAGGGACCGCATACCCACAGCGACGATCTGATCGACCGCTTACGGACGCCAATCACTCGATCTCACTGTTGTTCGTCCTGCAGGCGCCGGTCGCGAGCGGTTTGCGGTGAGTCTATGGGAAAGGGCTCCGGAGTTCGAATTGATCGGCGACGAAGCCGCCACGATCGTTGGTTTGGCGCGTCTTAGTGCCAAGACCGAGCGCTCCTTGTGGGGCGAGATTAGGTAGCAGTCTGGACTGGCCCTGAAGAGCCTGGTAAAGGGGGCACCAACGTTGGACGACCGGAAATCGCGAATTACCGGGATTTGGACAATGCCTTCGAAACGACATCGAGCCAGCCAATGCCGTAAACGGCCAGCAGCTCGCGCGAGGTCAGTTTACGGATCAGCATGGAGGTTGAGTCTCGGGCCGAATTCCGTCTTCGAAGGCAGCAGGACTCGACGCCAGCCCACCGGATCTCCCCTCCAGGCCTCATCGGCTCGTCGATGTCAATGGTTCGGACACAGCCCGAAGGGGCGTTTCCCAGGGATGCACGGTGACCGTTCCGGTTGCAGAGAAGGACCGCGCGTCGCGTCGTATGTCGGCGGCGCGGATTCCATCCGAAAGCCGGCCGCAAACACCCGCCCGTCATGGGTGCGGCCGAAGGACCGCGTCAGCGGTTTGGGCGGCCTCAGCGCAGACGGCAGTCCGCAGAGCCTACTAGGCGCCCGCCGCAACAAAGCCGCCGAATAGTAGGGCCCATCCATGACAAATTGGCGACAATCGCGGTATACCGCGGCATGGCCGACGACAACCGGGCGAGACGCTCCTTCGGCTGAACGGCTGAAGGAGTGGGCACGAATTCATCAAACCGCAATGAAACGCCGCTAACGTTTACGAATGGCGAGTACGGCACGCGTTTGGCCGCCCGCAACGGTAAATCCGAAGGATTGCGGGCACGGACAACCCACACCCGGCTCGGCCCGTGGACTCGAACCAGCCCCGGAACGCCCGCCGAGCGGAGAACACTGCCCTGGAGATGACGCCGTCCCCCGAACTCTTGCCCCCGCCTCTTCCCTACGACCGGCGGGCAGCCCGCGAAATCCTGGACGACGGTGTTGCGGACGCGGACGAGCGGCGCTACCGCCTGTACGGTGTGCTGCGAGATTATGACCGTACGCTGGAACGAGGCAACATCGAACGAACTGCAGTCGCCTTGCGGGAACGCGGTGAACTGCTGATTTTCGGCCGGATGAGCCGGGCCTTTCACAATCAGGCGCTGCTGTTTGCCGACGCCGTCATGGTGCCACCGCGGCGGGATTGGCCCGAACCTCCCGAAACGGTCGGCTTGGCCGACCGGGCGACCGAGTTCGCCCTGGCCGCACTGCGCCTGCTGTTGCGCAGCCCCTGCGCCGTCCCGTTGACGCTGTGGAATGGATCGCTCCAACAGTTCGAGGACGCAGTCCTGGATGCGCAGCGTAGCCGTTTGGCCGCGGCACTGCAGCCGCTGCGCTCGCAGGTGGGAAACCACACGGAGTATCTGAACGGGGCGGCCGCTGTGGTGGACCTGACGCCCGCTTTTCGTGACACCGAGCAGCATCTGCAATGGGCGCAGCGACTGCGTCGTTGTCTGCTCGAAGCCGAGCACCGGCCTGCGGCCTTCGTCGTCGTCAGCCAACGGCCCTCACCGACCGGTTCGCATCTCCTGGTTAAGCTGAACGAAGGCCGGGACCCTTATCCCGGCAAGGCGGCCAATTTGGCCAAGCTGTTTGAACGCGTGGGAGACCGTATTTACGGCAGCCCAGATTACGGTTGGCTCGAGGTGTCAGATCACTGGATCGAAGCGATTCCCTTGTTCGTTCACGAAGAGACGCTGGTCGGCACGAGTCGCACGACTACGCAGACCGTGGTCGATATCAACGGGTTGGAGGAATCCTTCCGGGAAGAAATGGCCGACGGCTGGGCTCGGAATGTGCGGAGGGTTCTGGATAGTGAATTCCTCGCGCTCGCACGACGAGTCCTAGCCGGCACGACCGAAGGAGACGACGACTCGCTGCGCGGGAGGCTTCGAGCAGCACATGCCGATTCACGCGAGATCGCTGCACTCGGCGTACTGTTCGCGACCGCCTATCGCCGCCATCTGGCCGAAATTCAGCGCCGCGTGGAGCAACTGGGCCTCGAACCGTACGCGGCTGCCCAATCTGTTCTGCTGGAAAGCACCGACCTTGAGCAGGCGCGCGAAGTACGCAGGCGGACCGGCTCCTGGTGCTCCGCGGTCGTCGCCGTGCTGGAGCCAACGATCGGCTGCCAGGCATTCGAAGCCGCGCTTGAACGCTTGGCTCCCGAAGCCTTCCTTCCCCGCCGGCCGCTGCCTGCTCTGCATGTGCTAACGACTCAGTCGGCCGGAATGACGGATGCGTACGTCCGTAGCTGGCTCGAAGAATCCATGGCCCTTTATAACGCGGTCGAAGACTTGGGTCTGACCGATGCGGTCGAGGCACGCCGCCGCTGGCACGACGTCCGGCTGCATGCCCTGTCCGAGACGCTGATGCGTGAGTTTGGTTTATGGGTGGAAGTTGAGGAACTCCGTGCGGGGGAGGGTCTTGCGGTCGAAGCGGCGGCACAGCGCGTGATCTCCCGCCATCCGCTGCTCAGCGAGGAAGTCGCATGCCTCGGCACCTTGTTGGAACTGCATCAGCCAGCGCCCGAGTCGACACCGCCCTCTGATGTGGCGGACCCGGTTCAGGTCGAGACCATCCTCGCACAAGAGGCCGCAACGCTGCGAGATATTGCGCTGAGCAGGGTCTTGGAGCGTAACGGCCCGGCGTTGCGTCACAGGGCCGAAGACTATCGGCGAGAACATCCTGAACTAGACGAACGGGAGGCGCTGCTCGGGGTCGTCGAAGACGATGCGCTAATGCGCTTCGACCTCCAGGTGTTCGAGCGCATGGCGGCGCGTCGTTGGCTGCTCGAGCGGATTGACGAGCGGCAGCCCGAGGGCAAGATCCTGGATCTCTGCCGCAGCTTCGTGCGCCGGTACCGGAATTTGTCGAAGACCACAGCCCGGCGGGAGATCCTGGCTGAGCGCGGCCTACAGCATGCGGTGTCGCACCCCCTTTATCACTACAGCGCCACTGGTGGCGCCAAGCGCTATCACCTGGTCTACAGTCCGAGCCGGGTGGACCTCGGGATGCGGGAGCGCGAATCGGTCGAAACCTGGAGTCAGTGGGTCGGCGGAGCCGATTTGGCCGCGATGCGAGCAGGGAAACACCTCTACCAGTTGATCAACAAGGATGTGCGTGCGTTCGAAAGTCTGGAAGAGCCCGAAGTGCTGAAGACCGGCGAAAACGCGGCGATGGCCTCCCACTTTGCGTATTCCAACGCGCTCGGGCTGATGGTCACGGCCACCCGCCGAGGGGATGCCGAGGAGATGGCGGACCAGATGAACCGGCGCCGCGACCGTTGCGTGCATCCCCCCGGCGAAGGCTACGGCGGCTATTGTGTGCCGAAAGATGGGTTGTTCCTGGAATTCGTTCTGAGTCTCCGCCAGGGCGACAAGCTCAGCCAGATGGGATTGCCTCCAGCTGCTCACTACGTCGCCGTTCGGCTGGCTGGTGAATTGCTGGAGCACCGAGGCGAGTTCACCTCCGAGCAGGCATGGAGCGAATGGGGAGCGCAGCGGCTGCGGCAAGCTGCGCTGATCCCAGCGCATGCAAGAACGCCGCCGCTGCCACCATTCCTGCCGCTCCGGTGCGCACAAGCGATGGAGGGCCTTGGGCGGCCCGATTTGCGCGACGCGCAGCGCATCGGAACCCGCCTGGCGGCTCGCTGG
>JALORT010000305.1 GCA_025458755.1 Methylotetracoccus sp. | reverse complement strand
CCCTGTTTCCGCACTTCATCCATGAAATTCCGCTGGCGTCACTGGCAGCGCTACTGGTCTACACCGGCTTCCGGCTGGCATCGCCGAAGGAATTTGCGAAAACCATGGACATCGGGTGGGAACAATTGGGCCTCTTCGTGGTGACGATCATTGGCGTGCTGGCCACGGACCTTTTGATCGGCGTGTTCATCGGCATCGCCGCCAAGCTCATACTGCACCTGCTGCGTGGTGTGCCGTTCAAGAATCTCTTCAAGATCAACTACGTGATCGAGCAGACCGAGCCGCGCACCCACCACATTCGCGTCAGTGGCTCAGCGATCTTTTCCAACTTCATCGGGATGAAGAGCGAGGTCTCGCGACTGCCGGACGGTAAGAACGTCATTTTCGATCTGTCCGAGGCGACGCTGATCGATCACACGGTGATGGAATTCATCGACCACTACCGTGAAGACTACATCGCCCGCGGCGGGCAGTGCAGCGTCTCCGGCCTCGACAACCATCGCGCCTACTCCGATCACCCCCTGGCCGCGCGGCGGCAGGTGGTGTGACGCACGCTCCGCGGACGGTTTGCTGATCACGCACCATCACGATCAGCCCAACGCCCGGTTCTCCGGAAGTCGATCATCGCCGAGACCTCGACCGGTGATGAACAGCACTACCGCTGCACACTGGGTATGGCTCAACGTCACCCGTGGATGAGGATGTAAGTTTCGCGAAAGCTTCATCCGGTTAATCTGTAAGACTGTGGATTTCAGACAGTAACCCGCTGGAAACACCCTGCGGAAGGCGCACACCTTCGCCTTCACATTTCTCGCCTATACTCGCGGCGCCCGTGTCTCCTAATGTTTCTTTGTGGCGCCTTGAACATGACCACAACGGCCAACAACCCCATACGCGTTGCCCTTCTCTCCGCGTTGCTTCTGGCATCGCTTGGCATCAAGGGCTGCGGCAATCGTGAAGCCAGTTCCTCACCCGAGTCGGCCCCGGGCCTCCGGACCACGCTGAGCGCCGACCCGCCAGCCACCACGAAAGCGGCAACGGCCGATGGATCGGCCGATCGGGTCCGCCTGCGCCCCGAATCTCTGCCGCACATACAGGTCGAGACGATCAACCCGCAAACGTTTGCCAGCGTGATTTCGGCGCCGGCGCGGGTGGATTTTCGCGCCAAGGCCGTGTCGAGCGCGGGTACCGTGGTCGCGGGGCGGGTCAGCAAGGTCTACGTGCAGATCGGCGACCGCGTGAAGGCGGGCGCGCCGCTCGCGACGATCGCCAGCGTCGAGGCGGCGCAGATGCGGGCCGATTACGATCGGGCCAAGGCGGAGCTGGCGCATGCCGAGGATCGCCTTCGCCGGCAGCTGGATATGCAGCGGACCGGGGTGGGACTCGAGGTCGAATGGATGGAAGCGCGTACGCAGCTGACCGAAGCGCGCGCCGATTTCGAGCGCAGCCGGGACTATCTGCGCCTGCTGGGGGAGGGAAAGGCGGAAACCGTGACGGTGCGCGCTCCAGCGGACAGTACCGTGCTTCGCTCACACACCAGCGTCGGGGCGGCGGTGGCCGCCGGTGCGGCGCTGTTCGATCTCGGCGAACCGGCGGCGTTGTGGATCGTCGCGGACGTGTTCGAGAAGGACCTGTTGGTGGTGGAGAAGGGGGCCGCGGTCACGATCCAAATCGGTTCGCTGCAGCAACCGATCCAGGGCCAGGTGGTCGCGGAGAGCGTCGCGATTCAAACCGGTCTCCGCCGGGCCGAGGTGTTCATCGCGCCGAACGAGGCCCAGGCATCGCTCCGTCCTGGCATGTACGCGCGGGTTCTGATCCAGGCGGCAGGACCGAAGCGCATCGTACTGCCGACCAGCGCGGTGCTGATCAAGGACGGTAGGCGTACCGTCGTCTACATCGAGGTGGGGCCGGGCTTGTTTGAGCCCCGTCTGGTGCTGGTGGGACCGGCCCGCGAGGGGATGACACCGGTGCTGGAAGGATTGTCCGGCGGGGAGCGCGTGGTCATTTCGGGCGCGCTGCTGCTCGATACCGAAGCCGCGCTGCTGCTGTGAAGGATCGCCCATGCTGAAGCTCCTGATCGAGCATTGCGTGCATCGGCGTGCGGCGACCATTGTCGTCACGCTGCTGATCGCGGCACTTGGACTGCGCGCCTATCTGGAAACCCCGATCGAAGCCTACCCCGATGTGACCAACACCCAGGTCACAGTGATCACCTTGATGCCCGGCTACGCGCCGGAGGAGGTGGAACGGCAGGTCACGGTGCCGCTGGAACGGGTCCTGAACGGCACGCCTGGCATGATCCAGATGCGCAGCCAAAGCCTGTTCGGTCTGTCGCTGGTGACCATTACCTTCGACGACGGTATCGACAGCTTCTATTCCCGCACGCTGATTTCCCAACGCATCACCGGGGCCGACCTGCCGGAGTTCGTCACCCCGGTGCTGGCGCCCGACTACACCCCGCTGGGCGAGATCTATAAATTCATGCTGGTCAGCGACCGCCATACGCTATACGACCTGCGCTCCGAACTCGAGTGGAACGTGTCCCGAACGCTGCGTCAGGTGCAGGGGGTGGCGGATGTGTTGACCTTCGGCGGTTACTACAAGGAAATCCATGTCGAAATCGATCCGGTGCGGTTGGAATCGTTCGCCTTGACCCTGGATGAAGTCAACCAGGCCATTGCGCAATCGAACCGCAATGTCGGAGCCGGTTTCCTGCGCCATGGCGATCAGGAGATGATCGTGCGGGGGCTTGGCCTGCTCGGCTCGGCCGAAGACGTCAAGAACATCGTGTTGAAAAGCGAGGGCGGCACGCCGGTCACCGTCGGCGACGTGGCGCGGCTGGTGCAGGCCTACACCCCGCGGCGCGGGACCGTCGGGCTGGACGAACAAAAAGAAGCGGTCGAAGGCATCGTGCTGCTGCGCCGCGGACAGAACCCCTCACGCGTGCTGGCGGCAATCCACGACAAAGTGGACGAGCTGAATACCGGCATCCTGCCGGCGGGCATGCGGGTCGAGCCGTTCCTCGACCGCACCGAGTTGGTTCACAACACCCTGAACACAGTGTTCGACAACCTACTGCACGGCTTCTTGCTGGTGGTGGGCGTGGTGTGGCTGTTCCTGCGCAGTATCCGCGGTTCGCTGATTGTCGCGGTGGTGATCCCGCTGTCGCTGCTGGTTGCGTTCGCCGGTCTCTACCAGCTGGGCCTGCCGGCAAACCTGATCTCCCTCGGCGCGATCGATTTCGGCATCATTCTCGACGGCGCGGTCGTGCTGGTCGAAAATGTGATCCACCAGGCCAACCATCTTCGTCCCCAATCGCATCGGGAGATGCTGAAGCTGATCGTCGCGGCCGCGGTCGATGTGTCCAAGCCCACTTTCTACGCGATGCTGATCATCATCGCCGCGCTGATTCCGGTGTTCACGCTGGAACGTGTGGAGGGGCGAATCTTCCGGCCGCTGGCCCTCACCTACAGCTTCGCCTTGACCGGCGGGCTGGTGTTCGCGCTCACTTTGGTGCCCGCCTTGTGTGCGGCGTTGATCGGCCCCCGGCAGGCGATCATCGCGGAACCGCGTTTCCTGCTGCGGCTGCGGGCCGGCTACCGCCGGCGGCTCGATGGCTGCCTGCGGCGGCGGCCGCTGATGCTGACGGCGGCGCTGCTGGTCCTGGCCTCGGGTGGTGTGGCGGCCGCCCGGCTCGGCACCGAGTTTCTGCCGGAACTGGATGAAGGGGACGTGCACTTGTTCGTCGAGATGCCGGCCAGCATCGCGCTGGCGAAAGGACAGGACATCCTGCTGGAGACGCGAAAACGCCTGCGGCAATTCCCCGAGGTCAAAAGCATCCTCAGTCAGCAGGGGCGTTCCGAAGACGGCACTGACAACGAAGGAGTCAATATGAGTGAG
>JALORT010000304.1 GCA_025458755.1 Methylotetracoccus sp. | reverse complement strand
GGAGGAGGTCCGGCGCGCGGCGAAGTGCCCGCGTCAGGCTTTGCCTTCGTTCAACAGCGGGGCCTTGTCGGTGCGTTCCCACGGGAGCTCCGTGAATGATGCGCCGAAATGGCCGTGCGCCGGGAGCTTCCGATAAAAGCCGCTTCTATGCTGCGCCGGCAGATGGCGCAGCCCGAAGTTGCGAATGATGGCGCCGAGGCGGAAGTCGAAATTCTGCTCCACACGCTTCTTGATCGCATCTTCACTGATCGTGCCCGTCCCGAATGTCGAAACCTGGATACTGACCGGGTGCGACTGGCCGATGGTGTAGCTAAGCTGGATCTCGCATTCCTCAGCTAAGCCGGCAGCGACCACGTTTTTCGCGGCATACCGCGCCGCGTACGCACCGACGCGATCGATGCGCGTCGGATCCTTGCCGCTCAGCGCCGATCCGGCCTGTCGGGCATAACCGCCATAGGTATCGCTGGCGGTCTTGCGGCCGGTCATGCCGGAATGCGCAGCGGGTCCGCTCTTGTGCAACATGCCGCGCGGATTGACGAAGATTTCGGTGCCCTCGTCCGGTTTGATCGCTTCGCCCTCGAACACAGGATCGATGACCGCCACCATCAGATCGCTCCGGAGCTCGGCGGGCCCCAGTTTCGGGACACCGTGTGTTCCTGCAATCAGCGTCACGCTGTGAATTCGCACCGGATCGCGCCCGTCGTATTCCACTCCGACCTGAGTTGTGCAGTCCGCGGAAAGGTACGGAATGGTTTGCTGGCGCCGAGCGGCGGTGAGTTGCCGCGCCAATCGGTTGGCAATCACGATCGGAAACGGCAACAGTTCGGGGGTTTGGCGGCAGGCGAAGCCGAACTGCGTGACCTGATTCTTCACGGTGAAGCGGTCGAGCTCCTTGTCCGACATGCCGGCCTCGTCCTGCTCAACGCGTTGGTCGAGCGACTGGGCAACGAAGCTGGTGACAACCGTGCAGTCCCGGGCGCTGAATTCGCCGCTGTGAAAGCCGATGTCCTCGATTGCTTGCCGCGCGACCTCCGGGATGTCCACCGCCGCTTTGGAAGCGAACCGGGCAGCCAGAAACACGACATTCTTCGACAGGGCGCATTCGGTGACGACCCGGGAGAAAGGGTCCTGCTGCAAAAACCGGTCGACGACGGCGTCGCTGATAAGATCGCACACCCGGTCCGGATGACCTTCGGTGACCGAGTCTGAGGTGAATAGGGAGATCTTGCTCATGATCGGGTCTCGCGTTCAGAAATCGGGTGGGCAAGGACTTTCAGGGATTCGTTGGCAAGGAACGGGACGATCGATCCAGCGGCGATGGCGGCCCAGTCCGCGGGGCCGATCGGGCTTAGACGCAGCAGCGTGCGCAGAGGCGGCAGGATACCCGCCATGATTTGCAGCGCGAGCGAGCCGGCCACACCAGCGAGTAACACCGTGTTGCCGGTTCGGTTCATGTCCAGCACCGTGGTCCGCTCGGAACGGCAACTGATCGCGTGGAACATCTGGCTCGTCACCAGCGTCATGAAGGTGTTGGTCGATGTGTTAGGCCCGATTCCGTAGCGTGCCAGGCTGTAGCCGTAAACGCCAAGCGACCCGGCGGAAACGATCAGGGACTCGCGCAATAGGCGCCACATGTCGGCACGGCGTAGGATTTTTTCTCGCGGATCGCGGGGTTTATCTTTCAGTACATCACTTTCCGGCGGTTCCAGCGCGAGCCCGATGGCAGGCAGAATGTCGGTCACCAAGTTGATCCAGAGCAACTGCATGGGGTTCAGCGCCTCCCCGGCGCCGATGGCCGTCGTGACCAGCATGATCTCGATTTCGGCCAAATTGCCGCCAATCAGGTACTGCAGGCTTTTCCGGATATTCCGGTAAATGGTTCGCCCCTGCTGTACGGCAATGATCATGGTGTGCAGGTTATCGTCCTCCAGCACGACATCCGCGACCGAGCGTGCAACATCACTGCCTTTCTCCCCGAGCGCGACGCCCACATCCGCGGCCTTCAGCGCGGGACCGTCGTTGATGCCGTCGCCGGTCATGGCGATGACGCGTCCACCTTCCTGCAGTGCCTGGACAATTCTGAGCTTGTGGGCAGGGCTGACGCGAGCGAAGACGGTCGTATCCCGTACGATGCTTTTCAGCACGCCCGGATCTAACTTTTCCAAATGGGTGGAGTCGACGATTTCCAGCGGTTTGTCGTGACTCAGGCCGAGCCGCTGTCCGAAGGAGAAGGCGGTCGCGCTCTGATCGCCGGTGATCATCACCGTCTCGATTCCGGCCTCGTGGAACTGCGCGATCAACTCCGCCATGCCGGGGCGTATCGTATCCTCCATGCCGATCAGTCCCAACCAGATCAAGTTCTCGGTGACGGCTGAGGTAGAGGTGTCGGCGGAATAACCGTAAGCAATGCCGAGAACCCGCAGCGCCTGGCTGGCCATGGCCTCGTTTTGCTGCAGAATTGCGGCGCGTCGCGTTTCGTCCAGTGCGACCAGCCCGCTCACGCCAAAGCAGCGGTCGCAGCGTTCGAGGACATGGTAAGGGCTGCCCTTGACCGCGATCAGATGCTCGGTTCCGCCGGTGTCATGGACGGTGACCATATAGGGACGCCCGTCTGCGCGATGGACCGTCTTGACAAGCGGGTGACGCGCGCGAAGACCCTTCACATCTTCTCCGGCATGCAGTGCAATCTCCAGCAGTGCCGTTTCGGTCGGCGAGCCGTCGAGTTCAGGGTTGAGCGCACCGCCGTTCAGCGCGACCTCGCTGTTCAGGGCCGTGACATCAACCAGGCGCTGGAGGTCTTCGGCATCGGAGAGCGCCATCGGACGACCCAGCGATTCGAATCGGCCGTCGACCGACACCGTGATCATGCGCTCCGGCGTTTCGATCGTGACGACGCGCATGCGGTTCTCGGTCAGCGTACCGGTCTTGTCGAAGCACAGTGTTTGGACCGAACCCAGGCTCTCGACCGCAGGCAATTGGCGAATCAAGACATTCTGCCGCTTCATTTCCCGAATCCCCAGCGCCAGCGTCGATGTCGCGACGGTCGGTAGTCCTTCCGGTACGGCGGCGACGGCGAGGGAAATCGCCGACTTCATCATCAACAGCCATGGTGCCCCGCGCAGCACGCCCAGGCCGAACACGACAACGCAGATACCGCCAGAGACCATGGCGAGCTGCATCCCCATGTCATCCAACTGACGCTGCAGCGGCGTATCGGGGGTCTTGACTTCGCCGACCAGGGACTGAATCAGCCCGATTTCAGTATGTTTCCCAGTGGCGACCACGACCGCGAGTCCGCTTCCCCCGGTTACGACCGTGCCCATGTGGATCATGTTCTTGCGGTCGCCCAACGGCGTTTCCTCGACCCCGCGAAACTGGTGATGTTTGGCGACCGGCAAGCTTTCCCCGGTCAGCGCAGATTCGTCGACCGACAGTTGGTTGCTGGCCAGCAGCCGCGCGTCGGCCGCAATGTAGGTGCCGGGCGCCAAAACGAGGAGATCTCCGGGGACCACCTCATCGAGTCCAATGGTGCATGGGCGCTCGTCGCGGAGCACGACGGCCTGCTTTGGTCCGATGTCGCCGAGTGCGTTGATGGTCTTTTCGGCCTGACTTTCGGTGACGTAGCCGATCACGGCATTGATCGCCACGACGCCGAGGATCACCGCCGCATCCGCGAGACCGCCGGTCGCCACCGATACCGCGGCGGACAAGCCCAAGAGTGCGACCGGCGGGCTGGCAAGCTGCTCCATAAACATCGCCAGTGGCGAACGCCGTTTTACCGCCGTCAACACGTTATGGCCGTAGCGAGCCAACCGCTCGGCGGCGACCGCCGCCCGAAGACCGTCCCGAGTGCTCGCCCAACGGGCCAGTACCTGCTCTTCGGTTTGAGTGTGCCAGATCACT